>CAZUYV010000136.1:0-5287 GCA_964624435.1 uncultured Micavibrio sp.
AAGAGAGTCAGGGTTACTGGCATCGATAAAGATGTCGCGGCGGAACATAATCGCCACGCCGTGCTCGACTTTATCATGGGCGCTAAAGATGAGGCGCTTGCCGATATGATTTTCGAAAACATTGCCGACCTTGAAAATATATCCGGCTCTATTGATTGGGATGAAGCACGCGATGCCATCATGGAGGGACGCGGGCGGGGAAAACAGACACGATCTGTAGCAGGCCAAGTTCTGGCACAGGCGAAAGATGGCGATTTAGACAAACTGAAAATCAAGGGGCTCAATCGCGCAACGCCGATGGACGCCGCCATAGAGCGCACCGAAAAAAGAATAAAATTTGAAAACCAATACGGCCATGCTAGTGCCACATTGATGCGCGGAATTGAACGGGCTGGAAAATCACTGATCAATCTAGGAAAATTCAATCTTGGTAGCAGTCTTGCCTATGGGCTCGGCAGTGCCGGTGATCTTCTTTATGGATCACGCCTGCATGCGCAAAAAACCCTCGGCATTGCCCCCTTCAAAGGCGCTATCATCGGAACATTAATGACAACCGATGCCTTGCTGGGCGCGGCAGCGTTTGCCGCCAGCCCGCAACAGATGGAAATCAGCAATGCCCATATGTTGAGCGCATTCCAGCAGGCCTGCATTTCCAGTGGAACACCCTTGAACGCGGCGTATGATATCGCCTTTTCACCGGAGTCCAATTCCAAAAACAATGGCTTTGCCTATTACACGATGAAGGTGGCCGAGACACATAACGTGCCACCCCTTGCCCTTCATTTGATTTCCTATCTGGAAAGCAAACGACATACGGATATGATCGCCAACAATTCAACCGCATCGAATTATTTCCAGGTGCTGGACCTCACGAAATTCGATTACCTGAAACAATACGGGCGGGATACACAGCTTTATCAAGCTGCCAAGGCAGCGATTGAGAACAATACAGCAAAAACAGATGACAGGCTTCTGGTGATGGCGGTCGATGCCGTGCGGGGCGAAAACATCGATAACTTAAAACAGATGCTGAAAAGCAAGACCATTCCCGATGATATTTACGCCGGCCTTGTGCTGGCCGATACGCCGATGATGCAGGCGGAACTGATCGCCATCGATATGGCCAAGAAAACGGAAATTGCCAGTGCACAAACACCGGATGAGATACTTGATATCACCGCCGATTATTACCGCGAGCATCATTTCCTTGGCGCCGGAAATTACAATGTCCTGCAAATGCTGGATTCCAAATTCAGCGCGACAGCCATCAATTCGGCCTATGACGTATTGGGTTATAACAGCGCCCGGAACATGGAAAATGTTGTGGCGGGCAACCCCGGCCTTTTGAAGGACGGCATGACCGCGCGGGAAGCACTGGAATCCATCAAGAGCAATTTCAGGCAGATTGTCGGCCCGGCCTATGAGAAATTTCTGGCCAATTATGACCCGCAAAAATCCGTGATTGAAACATGCCTGCCTGATTTCACACGGGCGCAGGCAAATATTCATGCGGTCAGCAAGGGTGAATATACTGTGCGATTGTTCGCGCAGGCCTATACCGCCCTCACCCCTTCCTTCATTAAGCAAGGATTCGAACAGGCCGGTGAGGCATTTGGCGCCAGCACAAATCTAACGCCAAAGAAAATGGCGCAAACCGATGCGCCATTGCCGAAAATGCGTCCTGACTATCTTTAATTAAAATGCCGCGTCGAAAAAAACGTAGCAATAAGCAAACGAGTCATCAGGCAGATACGTACTATTCGTGATGCTGCATCCCGGGCCGCCATTGGCCTTCAAATTGCCCTTCGACGGGTCGGGCGTTTCATCCACCATGGTATCGAGAATCAATGTTTTTTGAGAACTCAAAAACCCGGCATCGCCATTTGGCGTAAATTTTACCGACAAGCCATGCAGCGTACCACCGCGATTATAGACCGCGAACACGCCGCCCATGGGTGAGCGCGGATGTGTTTGCCCCATGGCCGGGCTATTCACATCGGCATCCGGATTCACATTGTTCAAAAAGTCAGCCTTGGCCAGATGCTTCCAGAACAAGGTCGTTTCAATTTGCGGCAGGGCCGAACCGGTTTGGTCGCTGACGCCCTTGTCATTGCGCACCCCGATAGACCCGTCATTGTTGCCACCGGCACAATCCATTGCGCAATTGGGGATGCGTGCGACCGCATTGTTCATATCGCCCGGCATAACATCATATTTTTGTTTAAAGGCCATGGCGGCGGCAGTGATATCATTCACGGTCGCGATGGTCTTTTTAAATTTGGTGTTCTGGACGAGTTCCGTCCCCTTCACGATCATGGTGAGAAGCAAGCCGATCAGCAGAACCGAAATAGACAGTTCCACCAGTGTAAAACCGGCATGGGCGCATTTGTGATTGGATCGTCTTAACATAGTGGCATTGTCCCTTAAAGAAACTGGAAAATCCAGCCCTTATGCCATCTTATCATCACCGATGGGGACAATGCATTTTTCGTAAGGATTAAGGCTGAAGGGTAAGGCTTGCCAGCAAATCCAGCGAGGACTGCTTGGGGCCCGCCAGCTCAGGTTCCGAACCCGCCGGGACGAAGGGCACGACGACCTTGTTCAGATCGAGCACATTACCAGCGGCATCGCCCACACGGTCTACATTGGACAAAATACAGGCCGCCATAAAATCTTCATCCTGCAACAGCTCAACAATGTGTCCTTCGCGGGACAGATCGGGAGCGCCAGCCGACCTGCCGGCGATGCGCATCCCTTCGATATATTCATCAAGATTGAAGTAATGATGGGAGACAAAGAAAGCGCCTTCCCTCTCTATATTAATAGAGACTGCCTTGGAAGCAAATGGATACATGCGCGTTAGATTGTTAATCTGCCCATAAGATTCTAGAAGATTCATTTCCTGATTGGGGTTCGCATCCGCCGGGCGAAAAGCGATAACGATATCCCATGGGGATTTCGATCCGGACTCATTTTCAAATTCTTTCGTCAATGTCTCTCTTGCCATTTTACTCTCCTGTACAAGTTAACTCTGATGTAAAAAACCACCCTTGCGGGTGGTTTTTAGAATTACGCGGCGGCTTGCGCTTTCTTCGTGGCATCGACCACTTTCTTCGCGGCATCGGCCAGATTGTCGGCGGCGATAATCGGCAATCCCGATGTCCGCAAGATTTCCTTGCCGAGTTCTACGTTCGTGCCTTCGAGGCGAACAACGAGTGGAACAGCGAGTGATACTTCCTTCGCCGCGGCAACAATACCGTTCGCGATAATGTCGCATTTCATGATCCCGCCGAAAATATTAACGAGAACACCCTTCACGGCCTTGTCGGACAGGATGATCTTAAACGCCGCGGTTACGCGTTCCGTTGTTGCGCCGCCGCCCACATCGAGGAAGTTTGCAGGTTCGCCGCCATACAGCTTGATGATGTCCATAGTCGCCATCGCAAGACCGGCACCATTGACCATGCAACCGATATTACCATCCATGCGGACGTAAGAAAGCTCCCAGTCTTTGGCGAGACGTTCATTTTCATCTTCTTCGGATTCATCGCGCATATCGTTCACGGCCTTTTGGCGGAACAAGGCGTTGTCATCGAAGTTCATTTTGGCGTCCAAAGCAACCACTTCGCCTTTGTCTGTGACGATCAGCGGATTGATTTCAACGATGGAGCAATCAAGTTCTGTGAACGCCTTGTAGAGCGCCATGAAGAATTTTGTTGCGGATTTCAGTGTGTCGCCATCGAGGCCCAGACCGAAGGCCAGCTTGCGGGCGTGGAATCCTTGCATGCCGGTGGCAGGATCAATTGCAACGCGGGTGATTTTTTCCGGGTGCGTGTGTGCGACTTCTTCAATCGCCATACCACCTTCGGTTGACACCATAAACGTCACGCGGGATGTGGCACGGTCAAGAACGACCGAGCAGTAATATTCTTTTTTGATGTCCACGCCATCGGTGACATAGAGGCGCTGAACAAGCTTGCCTTCCGGCCCTGTCTGCACAGTCACCAGAGTTTGGTTCAGCATCGCTTCTGCGGCAGCTTTCACTTCATCAATTGTTTTGCAAAGACGAACACCGCCCTTGCCTTCGGGATTGTTTTTGAATTTCCCGGCGCCGCGGCCACCCGCATGAATCTGGGCCTTGACCACATAAAGTGGGCCCGGCAACTGGCCAGCCGCCTTAACAGCCTCGTCAACGCTCATCGCCGGAATGCCTTTTGGCACGGCAACGCCGTATTTTTCGAGCAGTTCTTTGGCCTGGTATTCATGGATATTCATTTTTTAACCCTTTGTTGAAGCGGGGATTTTCCCCAAAAATCGTGATAATTACCCCCTTTTTCTAGCATTTGCGCGGTCCTTAGAAAACCCCCTATTTCCGGGGCGTGCACAGGCCATTTTCCCCTGAAATTTGAAATCGTTAACGCCAAAATGGTATCCTTTAGGGACCATGGCAATTGCTGGACAAGAGAATCTGAACGGGATGATGGAGGGGTTACCAGCCACACCTCCGCTTGCCGGGATTTTCAACCTCAAGGCGGTTTTGAGCCAGGCGGAATTGATCGAGGCCAAATCCGGATTCTCTCCCGACAAATATGCAAACAATGCCGTCTCCGGCAACGGCGATAACGGCCCTGAGAGTGATGAGGATAAAAAGAAGCGCGAGAAACAAGAACTCGAACGCCGCATGCAGGTCTTAAGCATTGGCGGACTCAATATTTCCTTCGAGAATGTTGTTCATCATATGGGCGAGATCAGCGAGCAGTTTGATCAGCGCCTGAACAACATCCAGTCCGCGAGCGTTGTCACCGATGATATGTATGCGCGCGATGATATGGGCCGTAAAATTGAGACGACCGAAGAATTGCGGGCCATCGAGGAAGCCAAGGGTTTCTGTTTTGAGAAACTGGCCGTTGACCAAGTTACAATGCACGAAGGCAAGCTGATCTCCGCTGATGGCTATCAGATGATCGTTGAAGTACAGCAGGAACAACAGGAATTTGATAAACTGCGTGAAGGCGTTGAAAGCGGCGAGATCCCGCTTGAAACTCTGTCGCCAGAAATTCAGGAACAGATTAAAGAGATTGAATTGAACGACGGCAAAGTTCCAATGCCGGAATTCGACCTTGCCGACATGATGAAAAACAAAACATCAGAGCAACTGATTGAAGCCAGAATGCTCCCCATGGTTTCCGTGAAGCCCACCGTCAGTTTCGACCCGATGTAATCCCCCAGCCTAGTTATGTGAAAAATTTGCATCTGCCCTGCATTTCTGATAGGATGCGAGCATGCA
>CAZUYV010000137.1:0-5275 GCA_964624435.1 uncultured Micavibrio sp.
AAGGTGTGAAAATGAAACTCTGCGATACCATGCATCGTGTGTCGGGCTTCCTGAACGAAAAGAAAATCAGCCAGGACTCCATCGGCACAACCAAAGTCCAGGCAACAAATCTGGTCGTTGAAATGAAAAACTATGGTCGAGTATTCAATAAACCCGTTGAGCATACTCTGCCCTTCGAAACGATTGATCAGGCCAAGCAGGCTCATACGGCTCTGATGAAAAGAGATGGCATTGTGTTCTACAGCCGCCAACACGGTTATGCCCCTGTACCAACAGGCTGGTAATCATTATGTTCACACTTCGCCAGATTTGTGATCGTGTTGCGATGCTGGATTTCTTTAACGACGCTCGCAAGAACGATATTGATTACACACTCGAACGTCAGGGCACTTCCTTGCGGGTCACTTACCTACAGGCAACGTCTGTCTGCTATGATGAAGTATGGCAGGAAAATGTTTATGGCCGGGAATATGAAGCTTATCTATCGCTTTGGGAAGTGGAAGATGAGGACTGCACGGGAGTGATCATGCGCACATCCCTTTCCTTTGATTGCCCGAGCGTTACAAAGGCCAAGCATTGGGCAAGGGCGCACCAGCCGGAACTTGCTTAATTATCTACAGGGCTAGAACGAGGTCGTTGTCGCCGTTCTTCGGATTATATGGCGGCACGAACCCTGATGTGCGGTCCCACGCGGATACTTGGCGGGGATCGTAAATTTCTATTTCGACGTGATGCGCCTTTTCGTCAAGATACGTGTCTTCAATCCAGCAGGAACCAAATATCAAAACCGGCGCCTTATTGAAAACGCCATTACGATAGGACAGGTCTGACAAAGCCTGAATGCTTTGGCGATTGGCACCTCGCGCAAAGATATTCAATTTGCGGTCATCCAATTGTTTCGACACATCGCGATCAATAAATCCGTCACCGCCGATCACTTTTTCCCGCGCCTGAACGCTGGTGTTTGGATTGAACACATACGAACAAACAATCGCCTGTGCCTTCCCCACGGCGGCATTGCGATCCAGATAATCAAACAGGGCGCTGCCATCTTCAAAATGCGTTTCGGTGAAAGATCGTTTTTGGTGTGCGGCATCGCGGAAGAATTGATGATGCTGCAATCCCGCATGCGCTTCAAAATGCTCAAGTAGCTTGATGAAATCTTGGGCATCCCGCACGCCAATAGACTTCATGCCTTTGGGACGGAAACGCGGTGCCATTTGCGTGGCCGCAGGCTCTTCCTGTTCATACGCACCATGACGCGGCGACAGAATGGGGAACATATGGGATTGGTTTTTCTTATCGATGATCTTCGCATCGAAATAAAGCGCAGTAGACCGAAAAGCGGAATAGGCAACGTCGTTGCTGCAAACATGTTGCTCAGCACCCGGCATGCGTTTGAAATGGCTCGGTTGCCACAGTACTTTCGTTTTCGCAACAGGCTCACCCTTGCCCGCCATGACGGGAACGCCGATCCTTGGATCCAGCTTGCGTGATTCATATTTGTGATTGTGGCCATTGACCAATGTGAGGGCAACATTCTTGCCATGAATATTTTTGCAATCGGTGCAAAAGAATTGGTGCTGATCTGCTTCGTCGGCCGTAATGTCTCCCACGCTCCGAAGAACGCCGTCATCACGCAATGCGCTGGTTATGCTTTCAAAACGTATGGTCATAAATCATCGGACCCTGTGATATGTAACCAATCGCGGGCATAACTTTGGTGCAGGCTATGCGCGCATCGACCTTCATATAATAAGTTGACTCCTTCTCACCGAGATCGTTTCGGGGCTTGAGATCGGAGAGTTCGATATAATTGACAAGCACTGCATGCCTTTTACCACGACGCTCACGAATATCGCCCCATGCGATTGAGATATTTCCCGCGCCTTTTGTTTCCAGCAATAGTTTCAAGGTGATGTCACCATTTGGGGAACCGGGAACATCTCTACACGCGATTTCGTGCGAATTTTTACCATGGTCACGCACAGGCGGTGTAATCAAGATGCGCAACGGTTGATGAAAACCCTGCTCCTGTTTAACCATCTCTATAAAGCCTGCCGGATTTTTTTGTACATCGCAGACCACATCGTCATAACTGCGGCGCGTACCATTGTCATTAAACAGGATCAATTCCCTCAAAAGTTGGTTCTTCGCGACCTCTTCTATCAAAATCCCAGCCGCGCCTAACGCCTCCTGATTCAACGAAACGACCAGTCTGCCATTTTGGATTTTGGGATCGAAATTGACGAGGCGCTTAATCAAGGGTTGAAAAATGGCAGGATTGATCTCGACGATACCGGTGTCTTCGAAGATTTGTTTCAATCCTTCGCCTGTACGTGCAGATATGGAATTTGTATGCCCCGAAAGTGCCATTTCCTGCTTTGTCCCCAAAAGCCCTAAATCGCCGCTAATAAATCATTTCCATTTAATTATGTCAAATATATTCTATCAACCTCATTAACCAATTATGTTGGCTTAATCCCGCTTTCTTTTCAAATAGACATACACCGCCCCACCGCCGCCATGGCCCTGCTGCGCCGGAACGATTTTAAGAACAGCCTCGGAAAGCGGCGGAACTGAGAGCCACTGCGGGACTTTTTGCTTTAAAACCCCCTCCGGAACGTCAAAAACCGCGCCGCCCGCCGTACTCCGCCCCTTGCCGGTAATAATCAGAAGACAGCGTTTACCCCGCGCCTGCGACCCCAGAATAAACTCGGTCAGAAGGCGATGGGCCGGTTCCTGGGTATAGCCATGCAGGTCAAGCGTCCCTTCGATTGGCAACTTCCCCCGCCGTAATCTTTGTTCGGTGCGGGCATCGAGTTGTGGTGGTTGTTTTGTGGGCGCGGGCTGGTACGCACCCGCAGGAGGGGTATAAATCGAACCAGTATTCGTTTTGGTGGCGCCAGCAGGTCGAATGATTTTTGTGCCGGGGGATTGGGTGCGGATCAGTTCTTCCAGCGCTTCCCAATCGGGCTCATCCAGCGGGTCGATGTCGCGGGTGAATTCTTTCCAGAGGCGAAAATCATCAAGCCCGATCCCGGACTTACCCCCCTTGCCCCCTTTGTTACCATCGCCATCCATAGCGCTGCCTTGATCCCGTTCCCGTACTTAAGGCATAATAAAGAAGACGCCTCCAATCACAAAGGTTTTCATGCGCCTTTTTTCCCTCATTCTCGCTCTCCTGATTTTCGCGGCAAACCCTGCGCTAGCCCAAAGCGAAACATCCAGTGCCGAAGACGTGTTGATCGCCTTTTTCAAAACAGGAAACACGCAACCCAATTACGAGAAGCTGGCGACATCCTCCAAGGACTACAGGCTAACCCCGATCGCGCGGCAGAAAACTTTTATCGCCAAGGAAAAACAACGGTTGATGGCGGCGTACCGCAATTACAATCCGCTGACTGATTTGATCTCCATTCGCACGCGCGCCTTCGTCACCTTGCACACCGCCGTCCATGAAGACAAAACAGTGACTCACAGCATGACGATTTCTTTTGGCAAGGATGACTCCCTGTTCTTCCCCTTCACTTATGGTGATTACAATATCGCCATTGTTCCGCAGAAAATGGATTCCAGCTTTGAACAAAACCTGGCGGACAACCAGTATGAGCTGTTTAAGAATGAACTTGGCAAAGATCAAACCGGGCCCGTCGCTTTGTTTATCCAGTTGCGCCCCACAAAAGCATATCTTGATGAACCGCTCACCATGGGCGGTCTCGATCAATGGGCGCTGGTGAGCGACGTTGCCGGCATCATCATGACAGACAGTAAGGGCGGCCGGCTATGGACCTACAGCGCCCCATGGTACGTGTCCCCCATGACACGCGAACTGCGCGATATGTATGCGACGCAGGCCGATGAAAAAGAACAGGAAATGAAACGGGAGAACCCGATCATGCCCGCACAATAAGTGGTTCTTCGCGGGCAACTTTCTTTATGCTATAATATCCTTATCGGCTTAAACGCCCTTATATAAGGATATTACGTTGTTTTCACAGCTGGGCCCGCTTTTCAAAACCGTCTTTCGTTCGGCAGAACATGCCGATGCGCGTCTTGAAATTCGCCGCGAAGAAAAAGAAAACGGGCGCAAGAAACAAGATGAACAAGCCGAAGATGATTCCACCAATGCCTTGTGGGAAGATTCAACCGCCGTCAGCGTCATTGCGTTACGCGCGTTCCTGATTGAATTTCTGAAAAAGAACAACGCAGGCGATGTTCCGGCTATGACTGAGGCCGTCAATGAAGCAGAAGATTTAACGGCAATAGAGACAGTGCCACCCCCTGCCCCGGTTTCAAGTGTCGCGGCACGCGCGGTGAAGGCGTATACATCGATGACAACACAGAATGCCTATACACCGCCTCCTGTGGCAACGCCGCCGGAAAATCCAAACAATCCAAATGCCGATCTTGCAAGCCTGCTGGCTGCTGATGAAGTTCGCACGATCCATCGGTTGATAGGTGAGCTTGATACTCTTTCCAAAAATGGCGTTGAAACACTCACCATCCTGATGAACGGAACGTTTTTGGAATCCGTCAGCGAAGCCATACGCCTTCAGAAATCTTCCCTTTAGTTTGCCAGCATATAACCTTCGTCGTGCGTTATAAGGCGCGCGGGACTGGCGGGATCTTCTTCTATTTTCTGACGCAGACGATAGATGTGCGTTTCCAGCGTGTGGGTCTCGACCCCGGGGGCATAGGCCCAGACGGCATCGAGCAGAGCCTGACGGCTGACTGGCTTGCCCCCACTCTGGCTGAGGCATAACAAGATAGCCGTTTCCTTTTCCGTCAGGCGAATGGCCAACTCTTCCTCATCCAGAAGCAGGTATTCCTGTGGTAACAGGCTGTATGTCCCGATGGCGATTTTCTCGGCGGGCATTCCTGCCCCCTGCACCCGTCGCAGATATTGCAGAACACGCGCTGCTCGCACCGGCAAAGGAAAGCCTGTCTCCGTCCCGTTATAATCGAAAACCAGCCCGGATTTATCCACACGTACACTTAACTTGGCAGATGAATCACCTACTTCAACGCGCCAGCCTGCCAAGGCCGCGATCTGTGTCATGTAATTCACTGTGCCGGGCGTTGTCCCGGCAAGAATCGCCAGGGTCGGCAGCGTGGTGTCAGGCGTTTTTTCCGTCATCGACAATAATTCCTCAATATCCCCCCCTAAGTCATTGATTCTGCTCACAGGGTTGATGGCATAACCCTTGCAAATTTGAGGGCTGGAGTCAAAGCATGATTGAATCTTCCCTCGCCTTCGGCAGTCCAGCGCCGC
>CAZUYV010000138.1:0-5238 GCA_964624435.1 uncultured Micavibrio sp.
CAATTGTCCCTATGTTTACGTGCGGTTTCGTCCGCTCAAACTTTTCCTTAGACATGTCTAATTCCTTGTGTGTTGTTACGGTTAAAAAAGCTTCGCGTTTTTATCCATCGGATAGGCCCGGAAAGAGCACGTCCGCCACGAATTCAAGCCATTGAAATAAAAAACTGAAGGGGGAAAGTCAACGGGCAAATTACACTTCCCGCCCGTTGCGCATATATTGACATAATATTATAGGAATTATGCCAGCAAAGAGCCGTGTTCCGGATGGCGGCGCAGCCACGAGGCCGCATAGCCGCAAATCGGAATTATTTTAAGATTATTGTCCTTGGCATGGGCGACCACGCCCTCCATAAGACGGCCAGCCGTGCCCTTCCCGCGCAAACCTTCCGGTGAAAAGACATACTTGATGCTTAAAACCCCGTCGCGAACAATATAGTCGGCATAGGCCAGTTCGCCGGATTCTTCCAGTTCAAAGCGGGAGCGATCAGAATTGTCATGGATTTGTGTCATGAACAAAGATGTAGTCCGATTTCTATGAATGACTAGGGGCTAAGCCAGCAAGGCATTAATCTTTTTTTGCAAATCTTCGGGCGTATAAGGCTTGGCGATATAATCATTCATCCCTGCCGCCAGACATTTTTCCCGGTCTTCGGGATACGCATGCGCCGTCATCCCCAAAATCGGTGTACGAGGCAGGCCGAAATTCGTTTCATGCGCCCTCATTTCCCTTGTTACATCGAGCCCGTTTTTCCCCGGCATCTGCACATCCATCAAAACCAGGCTATAACTATTTTCACAGTATTTTGCCATGGCCTCCTGCCCATCCACCGCGACATCGCAGACATAGCCAAATTTTTCCAACAAGGTTCTGGCCACCAGAACATTGGGTGCATAATCTTCTACCAACAATATTTTTTCGCCATGAGCCATTGGTTTTTTTGAATCCTCTTGTGTATCCGATATTTGATTGTTTGCCATATCCGCCAAGGTCAAAGGCAAAACAACAAAAAAGGTTGTCCCCGTTCCAAGGCTGCTTTCCAGTGTAATCGATCCACCCATACGTTCAACCAAAGCCTTCGCAATCGAAAGCCCCAGGCCTGTCCCACCATACTTGCGGGTGATTGTGTTGTCAGCCTGAACAAATTTATCAAAGATTTTGCTTTGCTGTTCTTCACTGATACCAATACCCGTATCTTTTACCTCAATGGTTATAGTTTCTTCCGAAGATGATAAAATCTTTCGCGACAAATGAATTGTCACATTCCCTTCTTGCGTGAATTTAATAGCGTTATTGCACAGATTGATCATAACCTGACGCAGGCGATGGGGATCCCCGCGATAAATCCGATTGTGCAATTCCCCATCGTCAACAATAAAGTTGAAAGCCAGACCCTTTTCATGAGCACGAACTTCCATGATGTCCATAGTTTCGTGCACGCTATCGTAAAGATTAAAAGGGATCTCTTCCAGGTGATAGGCTTGCGATTCAATCCGTGCGATATCAAGAAGATCATTGATTAAGGTAAGAAGACTATCGGCGCTGGTCTTTAAGGTCTTAATATATTCCTCTTGCTGGGCGGTTAAAGGCTGGCTATCGGCAATGATGCTGGAAAGCCCGATCACAACATTCATCGGCGTTCTGATTTCATGGCTCATGTTCGCCAGAAATTCGCTCTTGGCCTGGCTGGCTTCATCGGCTTTTTCGCGTGCTTTTTTTAACTCAGCGTTAGCCGTTTCCAATTCAACCGTACGTTCATAAACTTTTTGTTCAATTTCTTTGTTTGACTGCTCCAGCCGGTGATTCATTTCCGCCAGTTCAGAGGGGCTGGGCAGCCGCAGGGCGGCAGGCAATATACGCCAGACCAAAACCGCCGTCGTCGCAGATACAATCCCGGTTGCCAGCATCAACAGCCCTTGCAGACCGTAATAAGGGTTCCACATAACGAAGATGCCAAAAACATGAGTGAGGCCACATAATGTGATGAAGGTCGCAAAAAGTATGAAGATTTTGTTGAATGGCATATCCGGGCGTTTCCGCGCGAAATACCATAAAGCCATCGGTATGGAAAAATAAGAAACAGCGATTAAGGCATCGGAAAAAACATGAAGCCAGAGAATTTCAGGGAGCCACTGGAAGCAAAATCCATGCGGGGCCATAAAATTATCGCTGAAAAACTGGCGAAGCCTGTCCATGATCATTGGTATCATATTTCGGAACAGCCCGCACCCCCAAATTGCAGACAACAACGTTCTTGTAAGCGGCATAAAACACTCTTATAAGGGCAGAAGCAGGTTTTAGTATGATTCATTGTCGCAGGCAAAATACACGCCCCTCATCTGTATTGATGATGGTTTTGATTCTGGCTTTTGCGTTGAAGGCCCTCATCCCCGCCGGTTTCATGCCGGGTGCGCAAGGCGGTTTCACCAAGATGGTGATCTGCAGCGGCACAGGCGAAAGAACCGTGATGGTGCCGAATGGCGATGCCCCTGCCCCATCGCATGATCAAAAAGACCAGTCCTGCGCTTACCACCTTGCGGCGTCCCAGAAATTCCTGACCGCCCTTCCCCCCTCTCTGCCCAGCATAGACATTCAGCCTGATGAAGTTTTCGCTTTCGAAAATGAATCGGTTGTTACTTTAACGCCTCTCCATTCCCTTGGCGCACGAGGCCCACCCGCATCCGTTTGATATCGATTTTTTAGTTCACGATTTCAAGCGGAGATAAATTCCATGCATAAAAACCTGTGCGGCCTTCTGTGCGCCGCGTCTTTCATAGCCTATCCATCCCTGTCTTACGCCAATCATGAAGCATGGCGTGTTAATGTGCCCATCGGCCAGCCCGGAACCGAAACCGCGCCCGGTCTTATCACCGCCAGCAAAGAAATGCGCACTATCCCCGGCGGCGCAGATATCGTCCCTGCAAAAACATTTCAGGAAGGCTATGCCCTTTCGATGAAGGACATGCTGGCCACCACGCCCGGCGTTCTGGCGCAGCCACGATGGGGCGAAGAATCACGCCTGTCCATTCGCGGGTCCGGCCTATCCCGTTCCTTCCACTTGCGCGGTATCACATTATTACAGGACGGTATTCCGTTCAGCTTTGCCGATGGCAGTGGCGATTTTCAGGAGATCGATCCGCTGATTCTGCAGCACGTAGAAGTCTATCGCGGGGGGCAAGGTTTGCGGTATGGCGCGGCAAGTCTTGGAGGCGCGGTGAACATGGTGACGCCATCCGCCAACAATGTTGATTACAATGGTTTGATGCGGGCGGAAGTGGGTAGTTTCAACACAACGCGCCTTCACACACAGGCCGCAAAAGTGTTTGAAGGTGGTGACATTCTGGCCGCAGGTACATGGGCAAAAAGTGATGGATATCGCCGCCAGAGCGATTCAGACAATCGCCGCCTGTTTGCCAATGCCGGTGTAAAATTAAGCGATCAAGCAGAAACGCGCTTCTATATTGCCTATAACGATATCAATCAGGAAGTACCGGGGACGATTTCAAAATTCGATGCCCTGCATAATCCCAAGAATGTTCCGGCCATCAATATCAGCAACAATTATGCCCGCGATATTGACTCTCTTCGTATCGCCAATCGTACAGCGTTCATCATGAACAATGGCTGGAAGGCGGAATTCGGCGGCTATGTGAATGACAAGTCGCTATATCACCCGATCTTTCAAGTGGTGGATCAGGATTCGCTCGATGCCGGTCTCTTTGCGCGAATCGAAGGTGATTACGGCCACAATGATTTCACGCTCGGTATTAACACCGGGCGCGGCGTCAACGATGCCAAGCGTTTTGTGAATGTCGGCGGGCGGCGCGGCGCAAAAACGGCGGACGGTGAACAGATCGCCGAAAATGTCGAACTTTACGGTGAAAACAAATTTGAGTTTGCCGCGAACTGGAAGTTGATTACCGGTTTACAGGCCAGCACCGCGCGACGTGATTACACCGACAATCTCAATCATGCGAATGATGCCGACAAAACATACCAGAGCCTGAACCCGAAGCTCGGGATTCTTTATAAAATCGATCCGCAATCGGAAGCCTATGCCAGTATCACGCGCAGCAGTGAGGCCCCGACCTATTCCGAACTGGTGCAGGGCGCCGTGCCGGGTTTTGTTCCCGTTGATCTGCAAACCGCGTGGACAGCGGAAGTGGGATCCCGAGGGAAACGCGGGACCTTCTCATGGGATGCTACGCTCTACCATGCCCGGGTTCAGGATGAATTGCTGAACTATACGGTTACAGCAGACGTTCCAGCCTCCACCTTCAATGCCGATGAAACCATCCATCAGGGGATTGAACTGGGATTGGGCTGGCAGGCAACGGAGCAATTATCCTTTGCCGCCGTCTATACATTGAATGATTTCAAGTTTGATGGAGACAAGCAATTTGGCGATAATGATTTGGCCGGGGCACCGCCGCACCAGATCCGCCTCTCGGCCCGTTTCGAACAGGATGGCTATTACATCGAACCATCGGTGGAGTGGATTCCAGCAGCAGCCTATGTTGATTACGCCAACACAATGAAAGCGGATAATTATGCCCTGCTCAACCTCAAGGCCGGATGGGAGATCAATGAAAATGTCTCGCTCTTCTTCGATGCCCGCAATTTAACCGATGAAAAAACTATCGCGTCCTTCAGCACAGTGACAGATGCCCGCACGGTTGGCACGGCCGTGTTTTACCCGGGTGATGGAAGGGCAGCATTCGGGGGAATAAAGGTGAAGTTTTAAGATTAACGCAAAGGACGCGGGGCTGGCTCGACATCGAGCTGGCTCAGCAGCCCGTCAATTTCGTCATCTTCAGTTTCCAAAGATGTTGCTTCGAAAAAACTAGCTGCCTGACGCAGAGCTTCTTTTGCTCCAAGGCGATTGGAGGATATTTCCTGATCACGGCGTGCGCGGACAGAATTACGAATAGTTTTTTGCTTAACTGACATATTACTCTCTCTTATTGTTTCTGCTTTATCCGTCTTATGCGGATATTGGAGCGGGTGAGGGGAATCGAACCCCCATAGCCAGCTTGGAAGGCTGGAGCTTTACCACTAAGCTACACCCGCTCGGTTGCCCCTATTCCTAATGGGTTAGAGGTTTCCAGTAAAGCGGAAAATTTATTCGATCACGCGCCAGTTGATTTCGATGCCGCCCGGCGGTTTTCCAAAGGTTTTGGCCGCATTTCCGCCGCGCTGGATCACTTCGGAGAATTCGACCTTGGTGCCGTTCGGCAAGG
>CAZUYV010000139.1:0-5234 GCA_964624435.1 uncultured Micavibrio sp.
ATCGCGAAATCATAATAAACACCGGAAGGGTAGTAATGGTCGCTGCTGCTCGCTGTGATGGACGATGTGCCAAAGCGCAGATAAACAGCGCCCGTGGCATACACGCTCACCACCTTGGTGTTGGCAGCAAAGGCCGTGGAATTACGGGCCGAAGTTCCTGTGGCGGCAATGCTATGTGCCCCGCCGCTGGCTTTCAGGCGCAAGGCCGGGATGACATTGTTGTCATCATCTTTGGGAAGAAGAGTGGTCATGAATTTCCTTTCAAACATATAAAAACACCCGCTGAAAACTGTTTCAGCGGGCTTATAAATGGACGGATTCCGGGTAGGAATAATAAGACTATATTCCTATACTAGTTCTTTTGTCAAGCGGGAGTTGCAAACATACGAGTTTCGCTGCGGCCCCAGGCGAGGAAAACCGCCATCCAGCACAGGAAAATAAAACCATCCAGCGCAGGATGCAGGGAGAGGAACACCGAGAGGAATAACGAAAACGCCGCCAGCGAACCACAAGCGATGGTCACCCAGTCGCGGCGGTCTTTTTCGTGCAGCGAAAGCCAGATGAAGGCCAGCGGAACGAACAAAATACACGCCATAAAAGCAATACCGAGAATACCACTTTCAAGAACAAGGCGGTCAAACAAGGTAGAGCTTTGGTGCAGCAATTGCGTGGCGGGACCATAGCCAATCATGCCCGCCGGGATTTCCGGATTGATACCTTCCAGCGTAAAACCGAAAAAGGTAATCCAGCCCGCCGAAACATAAGACGCAAGGATCAATAGAATCGCGCGGCCTTCCTGTTTCAGGAAGGAATAAGAACGCAGCAAAAATCCCATCATCGATAAGATCAGCAGGTAGAAAAATCCCTGCCCCCAGTCAAAGGCGATGGTTTCATTGATGGAAGGCGTTGTGTCATAGCTGGAAAAGAAAGTCTGCGCCGCCTGCGTAAATCCGGCGATGGCATAATGATTGGCGGAAAAGACCGCACAAAAAACCTGCCACCCCACCAGCACAACGCCGAGCAGCAGGAACACGGCATAGGATGTGCCAAAGGATTGCTGCAATATCTGGCGGCGGCGTTTTTCTTCCCCCTTATTGAGGGATTGGATCAGGCGATAGGCCAGATGCGATTGCCCGGAATCGCCCGCGGCGGGGGCCGTCAAAACAGTCAGCCGCGCCAGCATCAGAAGGCTCCAGAGGACACACAAAAATCCGGACACCCAGTCAGCACGGGCACCTGCAAAACCCTGCCATGTCAAAAGGGCACAGGTTGCAAACCCGGCAACGACGGTGAGGGCAAAGCCAGCCTTTTCCATCTTACAAATCCTTGTCGCTGGCCGCGAGGAAGCTGAGCCGCAATTCGGCTGGCATGGCGTAAAGAGGCTGAATATCGGATGGATCTTTTTGCAGGCGAACCGCCATCATGTGGGCCTGACGGGATGCCGCCGCATCGCCTTTTTGCTGCAGCGTGCTGGCGAGCATATTCCATGCCTCAGGCGAGCCGGGATTAAGCCTTGCGGCTTCCCATGCTGCGCTCGCCGCCAATGCAGGATTGTTCAACTGCGTTTGCGATGAGATCAAAAGATAGTCCGCGGCCTTGGCCTGCGGGCTTTGTACGAAACAGCGACCCAGGCCAACGACACAGGCGAAAATCGCCAGCGAATACGCCAGCGTGATCATCAGATAGGACTGCTTTGAACGATGGTTTGTCATCATCCCCAAAATCGGTGTTCGCGTTAAAAAATAGTCGCTCGGATTTGTTGATCCGTGCCGCTTTGCGCGGCGGTGTTTTTGCTGATGAAGGCATTAAATCGCAAACAGGTTTTGGGTGCCAGTGGGCAAATCGCGCCACGACATTAACACGCTGAATCAATTCAGATTAATCGCTGTTGATAAAATTTAGCCGGCGGCCAGTGCACCCTGCGCTTTGATGCGACTCGTGTGGGTGAAATCGAGGTTGCCATTGGGCAGGTGAACGAGGTTCACCTTGATCAAAAGATCGGTGATTCCATTCGAGGTAATATCATGCTGGTCTTCCAGATTGCTGGCGAACCGTTTGGCAGCATCAGGCGATTCCGTCGAGGATAAAGGCCGTTGCAACAAGATCGCATATTCGTTGATGGCGGTCTGGCCCAGCACATCGGACTGGCGGCGCAGGCGCACAAGATTCTGGGCGAGTTTTGAGACCGCGTAATCGGCGGCATATTTCCCGTCATCCAGTTTGATGTCTTCGTAATTTTCAATACTGATAAACAGGACATGGGCCAGTTCGCTGTAACGGCTGACGCGGTCAACGGCGGACAGGAAAAGCTGGTTGAAGGCGGATTTGGAAATCACGCCGCCGCCCGATGGGAAGTCGGTCGATTCATCGCCAATGCTACGGATCAGGGTGGTCATGCGTTCGGCATTTTCAAGACTGATGGTCAGGGCTTGCGGATCGAGCGGTTTGGCCAGGCCATCGTTACAGCCGGACTGGTTGGCCAGTTCCGTGGTCATTTCCGGCGCCATGATGATAGTATAGGGATAATTGCGGACCATCCGGCGGATCTGTAACAGCAGGGCTTTTGGGTCATTCAGCGGCGACGGATCGAAATAAATGGCGTCGATATCGGATGTTTCGAGCGCTTCGATAGCGTCATTTTTGATAGATTTAACAATGACTTCATGGCCAGCAGCGCGGATTTTTCCAGCGAGCAGGTTGGAGAACATCTCATCGCGGTCGATAATCAGGATTTTCATGAAGAATCTGCCTTGAAGGGTTGCCAGCGTTAGCCACCCTATTGTGCCCCGCGAATGGTAAAAAATATATAAAAGAAATGAATTTTGGCCTCTTAGACCCCAAAATCCGGGTTTGACAAGCCCTTGGGCCTGATATACAAAAACCCCACTTTCCTACGTGCCCACGTGGTGGAATTGGTAGACGCGCTAGCTTCAGGTGCTAGTATTCGCAAGGATGTGGAGGTTCGAGTCCTCTCGTGGGCACCAAGCTTCGCCCTTATTTTTTCCAGTCTCTACCACGCTGTCACACGGCATTCGCCGCGCGCGCCGTCACCTGCATTTGCGCTCCGGCCACCGGCTCCACCGCCGCCCGGTATGGCACCTGCATCACCCGCCACACCATTTGCCTTACCGTTCCCACCTTTACCACCCATGACACTCGCACCACCCGTCATAATGGTTCCGTTTGAGTGTCCGCCACCGCCGCCACCAGCGTAAGCAACATTTCCCGCGTTGTTTATGCCAGAATAACAATATGGACTTCCGCCCGAGTCAATTTGTGTAGTTTGACGCGCACCAATGCCTCCAGATTCTGCGATGCCTTGCAACAGAGAACCACCGGGCGTACCTCCCAGACTGTCGAAACAATCGCCCGGAACACCGCCACCGCCCGCACTTATATAAGTGCCAAAAGAAGATGCACCGCCGGCCGTTCCATTTCCGTTCGACGCGGTTCTTCCAATACCCCCTGCACCCACCGTGATAGTCACAGTCGCAGGAAGGGAGGCGGCCGTTGCAACCATTTGTTTATAGGCGCCCCCACCGCCACCGGCGGCCGCAGCGGTGGTGCTGACCCTTGCGCCGCCGCCGCCGCCGCCCCAACATTCGACCATGACCATGGCTTTGCCCGAAGGTTTGGTCCATGTGCCGCTGGCTGTAAACACCTGGTAATCGGAAGAGCCGCCAGCTGCCGATGCCACAGCCGTATCAACATAGGCCTTGGTGGCGGCATCCTGCGCCGCTGTCGGGTCGGTCACGTTGATAATTTTGTTGGATGAAACATCGACCTGCCCTGCAACGGTTAGCTTGGAGGTAGGACTTGTTGTTCCTATCCCGACGTTCCCGCCATTGGGTTGCAGGCTGAGGTTATAATTTGTGGACTGATCGGAAAAAAAGCGATTTTGAATATAGCTCGTGCCATTATCAATTGTCCCGATATCAACAGTTATTGACCCGCGCTCGATGCGTAGATTGGTTGTTGGATCAGTTGAGCCCGATGTTGCGGGGGCTACGCCGGTACCTGCTCCTAATATTGTCAACGGGGCAGTCGGGGTAGTCGTCCCAATTCCAACCTTACCGGTATTGTAGTAAATGTCGCTGCCCGTCGTGGTCCATTGAGATGATCCACCGCCTCCGCCACCAAACGCTATCCAGTTCGTGCCGTTGCAAAACGTTGCGACATGGTGGTCAGCATTGTAAACAATGTCACCTTCCGCGCCCGCCGGGGATGTACAGGCCGCATGAGCCAGCGATGGAAAGACGAGCAGCATAAGTGTGAGGGCCAGTAATTTTTTCATACTTAAATGCTTCAGATTTAAAGAATTGTTATGCAACATTTCCTATTACCCTCGTTACCGGTCGCTATGGCATTGAAACAGCCCGCACCCAAAAATACCATCTCAACCAATGTGTTAGAACAACGCATCCCTGTACATCAATGGTGGTTGATGGCAGTAATTGTGTACGCTGCCCGCGTACAGGCCATAAATATATTATATCTTAACCGCCCGGCTATCGGAACGCTAAATTCTAGCCATGCCCCCAAATAGCAGGATTTATTTTGGCGCAAATTGTTGTGGTTTCAGGCTTTTTCCGCTAAATACTGGCACTGGAGATAAAACATGACAATTACACTTCACAAAGGCGACCTTCCTGCAGGTCTTAGTTTTGGCAAATCCGTGGCCGTGGACACGGAAACAATGGGTTTGAACCCGGCGCGCGACCGTTTGTGCCTCGTCCAGCTCTCTGCGGGAGATGGCAATGCCCATCTCGTCCAGTTTGCCCCCGGCGAATATGACTGCCCAAACCTCAAAGCCCTTTTTGAAAATGAAGATGTTTTGAAAATCTTCCATTTTGGCCGTTTCGATATCGCCTCGATCAACGCCTATCTCGATGTCGCCGTGACGCCAGTATATTGCACAAAAATCGCCTCCCGTCTTGCCCGCACCTTTACAGACCGCCATGGCCTGAAAAATCTGTGCTCGGATCTGCTCGGCGTTGAACTTAGCAAACAACAGCAATCGTCCGACTGGGGCGCGGCAACCCTTACCGAAGAGCAAAAAACATATGCGGCCAGCGATGTCCTTCACCTCCATGCCCTGAAGATCAAGCTGGATGAAATGCTGGAACGTGAAGACCGCGCCTATCTGGCACAGGCCTGTTTCGATTTTCTTCCGGCCCGTTCGGCGCTTGATCTGGAAGGATGGCCTGAAATTGACATCTTCGCGCACTAAGCCA
>CAZUYV010000140.1:0-2692 GCA_964624435.1 uncultured Micavibrio sp.
GCGGCATCGCCATGACCATGCTGATCATCATGATCGTGACCGGCATTACGCTCGCCATGCACTATGACCCCAACACCGCCAATGCGTTCAATTCCGTCGAGCGTATTATGCGCGATGTCAATCATGGCTGGTTGATCCGCTACCTGCACATGAACGGGGCGTCGTTCTTCTTTATCGCCGTCTATATTCATATGTTCCGGGGCCTGTTCTACGGGTCCTATAAGAAGCCTCGTGAACTCCTCTGGATTCTCGGCGTCATTATTTTCCTGCTGATGATGGCAACCGCGTTTATGGGCTATGTCCTGCCATGGGGCCAGATGTCATTCTGGGGCGCCACCGTTATCACCAACCTGTTTTCCGCCATTCCGCTGGTTGGCGATAGCATCGTGACGCTGCTCTGGGGTGGGTTCTCTGTCGATAACCCGACGCTGAACCGTTTCTTTGCGCTTCACTACCTGATGCCGTTCGTGATTTTCGGCGTGGTGTTCGTTCACGTTTGGGCATTGCACGTTACAGGATCCAACAATCCTCTCGGGATCGATACAAAAGGTCCACAAGACACATTGCCGTTCCATCCGTTCTACACGATGAAGGATCTGTTCGCGGTTGTGGTCTTCCTTCTGGTTTACGCGTTGTTTAGCTTCTTCATGCCGGACAGTCTCGGCCACCCGGATAACTATATCGAGGCGAACCCGCTGGTCACGCCGCCGCATATTGTTCCGGAATGGTACTTCCTGCCGTTCTACGCCATGCTCCGCGCGATCACGTTCGACCTGAACCTTTATCTAGCCGGTGCCGGTGCGATTGCGGGCTACCTTGTCTACCAGTTCTGCTGGAAGAAAGTGCCCGATGGCTTTGCCCAGCGTAACCTGACAAAACTCATCGTTCTTGCTGCTGTGATTGGTCTGCCGGGCTTTATCCTCGCGTTCCTGAAAGATGTTGAAGCGCTCAAAGGCGTTATTCATTACATTCCGTTGGCAAGCGTTGCCCTGATGCCTGCCAAGCTCGGCGGTGTTCTGGCGATGTTCGGTTCGATCGGTATGATGTTCCTTCTGCCGTTCATCGATCAGCATCCGGTTCGCAGTGCGCATTTCCGTCCATGGTTCAGACCAGCCGTGTATGTGTTCTCGGTCGTGTTTGTGATCCTTGGTATCTGCGGCGCAAAACCTGCTGAAGGTTTCTGGGTTCCGCTGGCACAGGTGACGACGCTGTATTATTTCAGCTTCTTCCTCGTCCTGCTTCCCTTGTTCAATAACAAAGAGCCGGTCCAAAGATTGCCAAACAGCATTTCCGAAGCCGTCCTTGCCCATGGCAAAACAATCATGGCGCTGGTTCTGTCTGCTGGCCTGATCCTCGCCTTCGTTCCATCCGATGCGATGGCTGCCTCGGCGAAAAAAGTGGAACATGCAACAGAAGAGGCGGCACCTGCTGCCCCTGAAGCGGCGACTTCTGCTGAAACGCCGGACGCTGTTCAGGAAGGTGCCGAGGCATCATCTGAAGTCACGACAGAAACGCATGCCTCTCAATCCGAACATGCTGCCGCTGCGCCGCATGAAGGCGCTGCCGCCGATGCCCACCATGCACCGGAGCTGCCCAAGATTGACTGGTCGTTCGATGGCCCATTCGGTGCATATGACCGTGCGGCCCTTCAACGTGGTTTTCAGGTTTATCGTCAGGTCTGCGCCGCATGCCATTCCATGGACCGTGTTGCCTATCGTAACCTTTCGGCCCTTGGATATTCCGAAGGTCAGATCAAAACCATTGCTGCGGATTCCGTCTTTATGGATGGCCCGAATGATGAAGGCGAAATGTTTGAACGCCCCGGCCGCCCGAGCGATCACTTCAAAGCCCCTTACGCCAATCACAACATGGCCAAGGCTTCGAACAATGGCGCATTGCCACCCGATCTTTCCCTGATCACCAAGGCCCGTGCCGGTGGTGCCGATTATATTCATGCCATCCTGACAGGTTATGAAGATGCGCCTGCCGGAACCGAACTGGCCAATGGCCAGCACTGGAACAAATACATGGCCGGGAACAAAATCGCGATGCCAAAACCATTGCAGGATGGCGCCGTTGCCTATGAAGACGGGACCGAAGGAACCGTCGATCAATATGCCAAGGATGTTTCGACATTCCTGACATGGGCGGCCCAGCCTGAAATGGAAGAACGCAAGCAGACCGGTATCAAGGTCCTGCTGTATCTTCTGGTCTTTGCTGGTGTTATGTACGCTGTGAAGCGTAGAATCTGGTCCAAGATTCACTAAGCGGATTGAAGCTTTGCGAGCAACGCATGACTGATGCGTGTTGCGTTGCCGCAAAAATTTCACCATTCATTAAGACCAGCCGCTTTATACTCTAATATGTGCTTGATTCTACTTGGGAGCGGGAATGAAACAGGAAATTAAGGTCATGATCGTGACGGCCAAGGTCCTGCAGTTTTGCGCGGACATTTTCGCTGTTTTCGGCATTTTCATGTTCGCTTATATCTATTTTCAGCATTTCAAGGACAGCCCCTCAACGGCCGTCCTGAAAGACCCGCTTTTTATCGTCACCATCCTGGTTCCTTTCGTTCCTGCTGCCGTTCTGGCCTGGCAGGCCTCCAGAAAGCGAAAGCAGATCAGGGCTTTGCTTGAACAACCACCCAAATCATCTTAGCCTTTATCGTCTTTTGGGCTGCAAACAACAATTT
>CAZUYV010000140.1:2702-5227 GCA_964624435.1 uncultured Micavibrio sp.
GCGCTTCCGCTTCTCAAATACGCGTAAGTATTCTGCGATGCGGTTCTCGAAAATTGTTGTTTTCGCCGCAAAATTCTTCAAAGGTTTTCATGTCTCGCTCCTTGTACCTAGTCGGGCGCAAAACGCTCTTTGCTTCAGGGCAGGATAGGGTCATCATTTTAAGGCTTTGTTATCAAGAGATTGCACGTTAGAATCACGGCATGATTGATGCCAAACAGGATGTTCTGGACTTCTGGTTCGAACAAACAAAAGCCCAGCAATGGTTCCAGGTTAATTCTGATTTCGATGATCTGATCCGAAACCGCTTTGAAGATGCCTATGACAAGGCGTCTCTCGGTATTTTTGATGACTGGAAGAATGACCCCGAAGGCTGTCTCGCGCTTTGCCTGCTGCTCGACCAATTTCCCCGTAACATATTCCGCGGCAACGCCAAGGCCTTTGCCACCGATACCAAGGCCATCGTCATAGCCAAATATGCCATTTCAAAAGGGTTCGACCAGATTCTGCCGGGGAACAAACGCCGTTTTCTTTACCGCCCGTTCGAGCATTCGGAAAACCTCAACGACCAGAGGAAGTCCGTCGAACTGTTCGAAAAAATGAAAAAGGATGACCCACTCAGCCATGACTATGCGATCCGCCATTTCAAGGTGATTGAGGAATTCGGGCGGTTTCCGCACCGCAATGCCATTCTAGGGCGTATGAATACGCCGGATGAGGAAGTCTATCTTGCCCAATTCGGTAGCGGCTTCTAAAATGATTCTCTAACAAGGAGAGACACCATACCGTCCATCGTTCTGCTGAACATTGTCGCTGCCGTCACCATGCTCCTCTGGGGCGTGACATTGCTGCGCCTTGGTGTGACGCGTGGATTTGGGGCAGAGCTTCACCGTTTTCTTGGTCTTTGCACCAACAACCGTTTCAAGGCGTTCGGTGCGGGCCTTGTTATGACGACGTTGCTGCAAAGTTCGATGGCGACCATCCTGATCGTCACGGCGTTTGCGGGGCAGGGGCTTTTGACCGCCAGCACGGGACTTGCCATTATTCTGGGCGCTGATGTTGGCACGACGCTGGTGGCGCAGCTTTTCTCCCTCAACCTTTCCATCCTGACGCCGATATTCATGCTGACGGGTTATGTTGCCTACGCGATTGATAAATCGGGCCGCCTTAAAAATATCGGGCGCATCCTGATTGGTCTTGCTTTCATGCTGATGGCCCTGACCTGGATCAGGGAAGCATCAGAGCCTTTGAAAACATCTTCCGTTTTACCAGTGGTTCTAGAATCGCTCGACAAAGATCCATTCTTCGCCATTCTTCTTGTCACCATCTTTACATGGATCGCACATTCCTCTCTGGCGATTGTCTTGCTGCTGATGTCGTTGGTGGCGAGTGGCGTGTTGCCCTTTATGCTTGGGTTTTACATGGTGCTCGGCGCCAATATTGGCGGCACCATCGCGCCATTGATTGCAACGCTGCGTGACAATCCCGATGCGATGCGTATTCCGCTCGGCAACATGTTGATCCGCGTAGTGGGGGTAATGGCACTCGTCCCGTTTCTCCACCTTGTCGTTCCGTTCCTCAATTATTGGGAACCGATCGAGGGATTAAAAAATGCGGGCGAGATACATGCAGCGCATGGGAAGCAGATTGTCGATTTCCACACAGCCTTCAATATTCTTCTTGCGATTGTGTTCCTGCCTTTTACAGGCGTTATCAACCGTGTGCTCGTGAAAGCATTGCCTGATCGTCCGCAGGAAGATGCGCCCGGAAAACCGAAATACATTAACGACAAGGACCTCGATATTCCTTCCGTTGCCCTGTCTGCCGCCACCCGCGAAACATTGCGCATGGCCGATATGGCGCAGCAGATGCTGGAAGATACGTTCAAGGTTCTCAAGAGCAACGATGAAAAGCTGCTGGCCAAAATCAAGGATGACGATGACGCGGTGGATGATCTGTACCACCATATCAAGAGCTATATGGCGCGCCTGAGCCAGGAATTCATGAGCCCGAAAGAGGCACAGCGTTATGTGCAAATCTTGATGTTCTCCACCAACCTTGAGCATGTTGGCGACGTAATCGATAAAAACCTGCTGCCATTGGCGCAGAAAAAACTGCGGGCCCAGCATAATTTCTCTGCTGCGGGCTTTAAGGAGATCGAGAATATTCACAAACTCGTCCTTGAGAGCGTTCAGTTGGCACAATCGGTGTTCGTGTCCAGTGATACGGATTCCGCCCGCCGCCTGATCCAAGGTAAGGATTTCATCCGCAAGGCGGAGATGGATGGCATGACCACGCATATTGAGCGCCTGCGCATTGGAACGCCGGAAACCATTGCTACCAGCTCGCTCCACCTCGATATTATCCGCGATTACCGCCGCATTAACACTTATGTATGTACTGTGGCGTATCCTATTCTAGAGGAGGCAGGGGAGTTGAACGAAACCCGCTTGCGCCCGGAAAAGAAACAAGGAGCAGATCATGTCGAAGTTCCAATCAATCCTTGAGAAAAACAATCTCGGTAAGTT
>CAZUYV010000141.1:0-5201 GCA_964624435.1 uncultured Micavibrio sp.
TCCGCGTTGTCCCCGAGGGCACGATCGACAAATGGATGGCAGGCAACAACACCTTGCTGCAGTCCGACATCAGCGGCATCGAGGCCATTTATGGCGGCGCCTATACACTGGTGCAATCACAGGCCCTGCTCCGCGTCGATATTTCCATGAACACTCCGCCCGCCGTGCTCGCCTTTGGCAGCCGCGATCCGCATATGTTCGAGGATGGGCAAGGCACCGAACAGGTTTCCTTCCTCGCCCGCGTGGTTGAACGCGCCTTCCGCCAGTGGCTCGCCATCGGTTAGGGGCTTTTCGTCGCCGTCAGGCACACTATATCGTTTATTCTTGCCGCCCTTCGCGGCCCCATTCATTTAAAGGAAATTATCATGGCCAAGATCGGCGTTATTGTCGGAAGCAATTCCAAGGATTCCATCAATTTGAAATACGCGAAGGCGCTCATCAAGCTCGCAGGCCCTACGCATCAATTCACCATCATCGATATCGGTAACCTTCCCCTGCACAACCGCGATTTGACAGACACACCGCCAGCGGAAGTTGTTAAGTTCAAGGAAGAAGCTGCAAAGCAGGATGCATATTTGATCCTCACGCCGGAATATAACCGGTCTATCCCGGCGATTTTGAAAAACGCCATCGATTGGGGATCAAAACCGCAAGGCACCAGCGTCTGGGTCAAACCATCCGTCATCGGTGGCACAAGCCCCGGTGCAATCGGCACGGCGGCGGCGCAACAACATCTGCGCTCCATTCTCGGCACACTCGGCAGCATCACCATGCCGAGCGATCTGTATCTCACCTTCAAGCCCGATATGATCGATAGCGATGGAAATATCGCGGATGAAGGTACCAAAGCCTTCCTGCAGAAATTCGCCGACAAGATCAACGCGTTCTACGACAAACAAACATGATCAAGGAAGAGACATTACAATGCTGTGCCGGCGACCTCGCCAATGCCCTTGGCGAATGGCAACTATGGCTCCGCGTCGAAAAGAATGTCTCTAAACACACGCTCCGCGCCTATGCGGGCGATCTTTCCCAGTTCGTGAAATTCCTGAGCGGGCACAAAGGCCGCGCCGTCAGCATTGCCGAAGTGTCGGGTGCCAGCCTGTCTGATTTCCGGTCATGGATGTCGCGCCAGACGGTGAATGGCGCGGCGGCATCATCGCGTGCGCGCACGCTTTCGGGATTGAAAAATTTCCTGTCATGGATGGACAAGCAAGGCATTGCCCACAATGCCGCGATCCGCACCGTGCGCACGCCGAAACAGCCACGCAAATTGCCAAGACCATTGCAGGAGCAGCAGGCATTTCGCCTCCTCAACGAAGTGGAAGGTGATGACTGGATCACGCTCCGCGACAAGGCCCTGTTCACCCTGCTCTATGGATGCGGGCTGCGTATCGATGAGGCGTTATCGCTCAATATTGTCGATCTTCCGCGCGATGGTTTCCTGCGCGTGATGGGGAAAGGCCGGAAAGAACGGCAAGTGCCCGTGTTGCCCATGGTTATTTCCGCGCTCGATGTGTATCGCGAGGCCTGTCCCTATCCGGAAGAAGGCATGCGTCCCCTCTTCGTCGGCACCAAGAACGGCAAGCGATTGAATCAAGGTGTCGCGCAAAAGGCGATGCGTGATTTGCGCGGTATGCTCCAGCTTCCTGAAACAGCAACGCCGCACGCCCTCCGCCATTCCTTCGCCACACATCTTCTCCAGAACGGGGCGAACCTTCGCGAGATTCAGGAACTGCTCGGCCATGCCTCGCTCTCCACCACCCAGCGTTATACGGACATCAACGCCGAGGAAATGATCGCGATATACAAAAAAGCCCACCCGCGCCAGCAAGCCTGAGCCGCCCAACCCGGTGGATAAGTAATATCTTATATTTACAACAAGCGGTGGAACACGCGATGATTTTCCTATTCCGGGGGGATTATCATGCCAGTACCAGTCATCAGCAATGTCGCGAACGCCATCGCCGTTCACAAAGAAAAAGGCCTGTCGTTCATTCAGGAGTTTTGCTTTGCCGCAGGTGCAGGCTTGGGCCTGACCATGGGCTTTGACCGCGCCGCCAATCCGCCCATCGCGCAATACACCGATCCTCTATTCAGTTTTGCCGCCAGCGGCCCCGGTACGGGTATGTTGATGTATGGTGCAATTGCACTGGGTGGTCCTGTTCTGGCCAACGTGATAGACGGAACAACAACACGCGAGGCGATGAGCCTTGAGCATTGCCTCGCGACACATTCCCATGAAGCATCGCAACGCGCAGGCCTTGTTGCGGGTGTCCTATTTACAGCCGCAGTTATTTACACGACGGTTGCAACTCCAAACTATAATCACAAACTGGACTTCGCACCAATTCTGCAGGTTGGAGGGCATGTGATGGCCTCCCTCGGCGAAGCAACCGAACGGGCTTTCCCTCGCCTCGATCTGGTTTTTTCTCAATAAAAACACAATTTTTTCTTGGAATAGCCACGCCGCTTCATTATAGAAGCGCCAACGAGTAAGTTGTGTTGGATAGTGAGGCATTATGATTGAGAAGCATTTTTATAAAATTTCCGGAGCCGTTGCTGGAGTCGGCCTAGTTGCCGTCTTTTTTCTGGCCAGTCAGGATGTCAAAGGGCTGGAAATCAATACTTATGCCCGTCAGGACGATATGGCTGAGGAAAGAAAGGGTACTCTTCCAAAACCCGATCCCCTAATTTTTGAACAGCCCATGTCAGAGAGCAAGCCTATGTGCCCCATTACGTTAGATATCTATTCCAGTCTGGCCAGCCCCAAATGCGTTCCGGATTTTTATGAGCCGCCATCCCCGCAAATCTGGTTATAAAAACCCTTAACGGTTGAACTTTATCGTGTGCCGCTCGTTTTCCTTGTGATGGAAACCGCGACAAGGGACATTACGATGAAAAAATACGCCTCTGCCGTTATCATGCTGGTGGTGCTCTGCGGGCTGGCCGGTGCTGGCCGCGCAAAAATCGCCGGATCGTCGCATGAGCTGGGAATCCCGACCGCTTCGCCGGTGGGACATGAGGCCCTGCGCGCCGATATCATCAATGACAAGCCGTCCAGTTTTACTCTCGATGTCCAGCAATTCGCCAATATCGGCGTGAGCGAGGATGCGGAATCCTATGCCGTTTATACAAATGGCACCCTGCCCGCCACCTGCGGTGACTTTTCAGCCGAAGATCTTACTTATTGGCAGCCATCAAAATACACCCGCACATTCGATTTGCGCGGGCACAAGGATGTTTTGAAAGCCCTTGATGAGTATGGCTGCATCATCGTCAAAAGCAACCAATCACGAGGATAGAAATCATGCATCACCAGCACAGCCTGAAACACAAAATCAAAAATTTCTTTATCATCACTTTCATTATTGTGATGGGTTGCACCGTTGCGGCCTTTGCCGCAACACGCATGATGAATGGACAGGAAGCCGGCAGCAACGGCAAGGATGATGGAAAAATTTCGACCATCTCACCGAGCGGTCATCAGGCGATCAAAGCGAGTGTGCTAGACACCAATCCATCTGCCTATAAAATCAATGTGAAGAAAATCGCCAATATGAACGTGAACGAAGAAGCGCCAACCTTTGCCGTCTATATCAAGGGATCATTGCCCGGGCGATGCGGCGATTTCCGCAAACTGGAGCTGCCTTATAAAAAGCCGACCAAATATGAACGCGAATTCAATTTGAGCCAGCATAAGGAAGTGCTTGATGCACTAAACCGTTACGGCTGTGTCGTCATGCGGAATATTCCACCGGCCAAAGGCTAGATATGGATCGGGCGGCCATCCACGGCCAGCGCCGCTTCCTTGACGATTTCTTCCAGTGTCGGGTGGGCGTGACAGGTGCGGGCAATGTCTTCGGCGGAGGCACCGAATTCCATCGCGATCGTCACTTCCGCAATCAGCGTCCCGGCCTCGGCACCGACAATGTGGCATCCCAGAACCTTGTCTGTTTTTGCATCGGCGAGAATTTTCACGAAGCCATCGGTGGCATTCATCGCGCGGGCGCGGCCATTGGCCATGAACGGGAATTTCCCGACCTTGTATTGAGCACCATCGGATTTGAGTTGTTCTTCGGTTTTACCGACAGAGGCGACTTCGGGGAATGTGTAGATCACGCTAGGGATCAAATTGTAATCGATATGGCCCGATTGACCCGCCAACATTTCGGCAAGAACCATGCCTTCATCTTCGGCCTTGTGTGCCAGCATTGGCCCGACGATCACATCACCAATGGCATAGATGCCGGGAACGTTGGTGGCGAAATGGCCATTGGTTTTGATGCGGCCGCGTTCATCGAGCGCAACACCGGATTCCGTAAGGCCCAGCCCATCGGTATAAGGCTTGCGGCCCACGGCCACGAGAACGATATCGGCGCTAATTTTTTCTGCCGTGCCGCCAGCAGCAGGTTCAACCGTGAGGTCAACCTTCTTACCCGCCGTCGCCGACGTCACCTTCGCGCCAAGTTTGAAGGACAGGCCCTGCTTGGTCAGGATTTTTTGTGTTTCCTTGGCGATTTCAGCATCCATACCCGGAAGAATGCGGTCCAGATATTCGATCACTGTGACCTTCGCCCCAAGGCGCGACCAGACGGAGCCGAGTTCGAGGCCGATAACGCCCGCGCCAATCACCACCATCGTTTCCGGCACTTTTTCCAGCGCCAGTGCACCTGTCGAAGACACGATCTGTTTTTCATCTATCGTGATGCCGGGCAAAGAGACAACATCCGATCCCGTCGCGATTATGATATTCTTGGCGGCGTATTCTTTGCCATCCACGGCGAATTTGCCAGCGCCGAGAACTTTGCCCGTGCCTTTCAGCCAGTCGATCTTGTTTTTCTTGAAGAGAAATTCGATGCCCTTGGTGTTGGCGTCCACAACCTTGGTCTTGTGTCCCATCATCCCTTTCAGGTCGAGCTTCACGCCAGATACCTGAATACCAAGATCGGCAAAGTGATGACCGGCGGATTCAAACCGTTCGGATGCGTGTAGCAAAGCCTTGGACGGAATGCAGCCGATATTCAGGCAGGTGCCACCCAATGTCTTCATTTTTTCCACGCAGGCAACCTTCATGCCGAGCTGGGCGCATCGAATCGCGCACACATAACCGCCGGGGCCGGCGCCGATTACCACGACATCATAGGAGGTTCCGTCTGCCATTTTTAATATCCACAAGTCTTTGAGTTGATTGAAATTCG
>CAZUYV010000142.1:0-5191 GCA_964624435.1 uncultured Micavibrio sp.
ACGCATACATACATTTTGTTGATCCCCCGTTGGAAACCCACCAGATTCGGTGTCTGGAATTAAAACTAGGGCAATTGAGACCCATTCGCAAGAAGAAAATGAGAATGATTTTCATCTTGTCCCCAGCGTGGTAAAACAGGGGCATGGTCCAGCCAAAACCGCGGAAAACCGCCAAAATTCGCCGCCGTGAGGAACCGGAAGAGCCAACGGCCTTCTGGGAGCGCCTGTTCGACCTCGACCAGATAGAGGCGCTTTTACAGGCCAGTGCGGCGCAGGGCCAGCCTATTTCCTATAGCGAGACATTAGGGGCTTTAGGGTTCAATTTTTCACGGCCCAAGATGCGGGCGCTTTGTGTGGCGCTTGGCGAAATTGACCGGAGAGCGGCGAAGAGGGGTGAGCCGGAGCTAGCCGTGCTCGTTGTTCGTGCAAGCGACCTTATTCCCGGGCAGGGATGGTGGGTGGAACGCAACGACCAGACTTATAAAGGTCAATGGGAAGGTCCAAAGGCCGAGAAATATATCAAGGCGATCCAGCAAAAGGCCTATGATTACTGGGGCAAGAAGCGAAAGGCTTAATCGCTCTCGCCTTCGCCCGCCGCATCCGAATTCAGCAGGATGTATTTATCAAGGCCGATGGATTTGATCAGCGCGAGTTGCGTGTTCAGGAAATCTTCATGACCTTCTTCATCCGTCAGGATTTTGATGAATAGGTCGCGGGTAACGTAATCGCCTGCAGTTTCAGCATCTTTTATACCGGCGCGGTAATTGGCAATGCCTTCCTGTTCCAGTTTCAGGTCGCCCTTGATCACCTCTTCGACATTTTCACCGATGTAAAGTTTGCAAAGATCCTGCAGGTTTGGCAGACCACCGATCAGGAGAATACGTTTGATCAGAAGATCAGCATGATGCATCTCTTCAATCGATTCCTTGTATTCATGTTTGCCAAGCTTGGTAACGCCCCAATCTTCGAGCATCCGGGAATGAAGGAAATACTGGTTGATGGCGGTGAGTTCGCCTTTCAGGGCCAGGTTCAAACGTTTGATCACTTGTGCATCGCCAGCCATGGCGCATCTCCTTTATAAATATTGTATAAATATAGTGTCTTTTACGATGGATGAACAGACCGGGAAGCGGTTCACCTTAAACTTTTTATCTGATAAATGATATTCATTCTCAAGCCGCGAAGAGTGCTTCCATCACGCCCTCGACCTTTTCAACGTAATCTTCATAGGTGAAAATCTTTTCGAGGTCTTTGACGGCGATTTTGGCAACGACTTCGGAATCTTCCTTCAAAAGAGAGAGGAGAGATGTTTGCCCCCGACTTTCCCAAACCTTCATCGCATTGCGCTGAACGATGCGGTAGGCATCTTCACGGGCGATTCCGCCTTGCGTTAATGCCAGCAATACTTTCTGGCTGAAAACGAGGCCGCCCATTTTGTTCAGATTATCCATCATCGTGTCGGGATAGACCAGAAGCTTGTCGATTACGGACGTCATACGCACCAGCGCGAAATCGAGCGCGATGCAGGTATCGGGCGCCATAACGCGTTCTACCGAAGAGTGGGAAATATCACGTTCATGCCACAGCGCAACGTTCTCCAGCGCCGGTGTAACCGAGGCGCGCACAACGCGGGCTAGTCCGGTGAGGTTTTCAGTGAGGATAGGATTGCGTTTGTGCGGCATGGCAGAACTGCCTTTTTGCCCCGGCGAAAAATATTCTTCTGCTTCGCGCACTTCGGTGCGTTGCAGATGACGAATTTCTACCGCAAGGTTTTCGATGCTGGAAGCAATAACACCGAGCGTGGCAAAGAACATCGCATGACGGTCGCGTGGAATGACCTGCGTCGATACATCTTCGGTCGCAAGGCCCAGTTTATCGGCAACATATTTCTGGATTTCAGGAGAGACGGTGGCGAATGTGCCCACAGCCCCTGAAATAGAGCATACGGCGATTTCCTTACGTGCGGCGATCAGGCGGGCCTTCGCGCGCTTAAACGCGGCGTAATGCCCCGCGAGTTTAAAGCCGAAAGTTGTTGGCTCAGCATGAATGCCGTGGCTGCGTCCGATGGTGAGTGTCCCCTTATGTTCCTGTGCGCGTTTTTTGAGTGCGGCGAGCAGGGCATCGAGATCTTCGAGCATGATATCGGCGGCTTGCGTCAACTGAACGGAAAAGGCCGTGTCGATGATGTCGGAGGATGTCATACCCTGATGGACGTAGCGGGAATCTTCGCCGACGAATTCGGCAACGCTCGTCAGGAATGCGATAACATCGTGTTTGACTTCTTTTTCGATCTCATCGATGCGGGCGATATCGAAGTTGCCTTTTTCGCGCATCGATTTGGCAACCGATTTCGGCACGGTACCCATTTCACCCATTTTTTCCGCCGCCAGTGTTTCAATCTCCAGCCAGATTTTGAATCGGTTCTGGGCTTCGAAAATATCGGCCATAACGGGGCGGGTATAACGGGGGATCATGAGCAACCTTAAGTCTTTGGTGAATTTGAGCCTTTTTTATCATTCCGCACGCCAGATACCAAGGACAAAGACATTATTGACATAAGAATTTTTTCTTGTTCCTATTAGCCCCATGAGTAATAATTCAGACCTCGACAAAATTGAGCACCCCACTGACAGGCTGACATATCTTTGCAAGATATTTAACCGCCAATCCCGCAATGCGCTTAACAGGGATGTCTGGAGTGCCCATAAGCGGAATTACAATTACCCCACTGGGTTTTTTGCGGCGGAATCGCTCACACTTTTCTGGGGAAAAAGTGGCATCGGCTTGAAGAGAGTGTTCTTCAAGGCGGCTGAAACAATCATGCCGTTTGAGCCCGCCAAAAGTTTTTGGGATACAAAGAACCAAAGGACGGCCATCGATATGGCTGAGCTTCATGCCAAGGTTATGTTGATGGGGCAGCGACACCCGTTGCGTGTGGCGCAGTTTCTTCCGGAAGAAATGAAAACGGAAGAGTTTCTGATGTTGTCGTTAAAGAGAGATCATCTCAACCTTGCCAAGATTATTAAATGTGGCATGGGCCGGTAGGGACTAGTCATTTTTATTTGATTTCAGGAGAACGTTGATCAGTTCCGTCATCACTACGGCGGTAATGGAAAGGATCAGCAATATCTGCGCCATGAGAAGAAACGACATCACCTCATCGCTGTGGTTGAAAAAACTAGGCGAGAAGCTGAGATACGGCATTGTTCCAACCACGCCAATCTTCACAGTTTGATAAATAATGAAACCGGACGAGAGAACGACCATAAGAATATTTGTGATCCTGATGGTGTTTATCAACATTACATGAGCCCCATACTCTTAAAGCTTGCGACGCCATTGCGGCTGACGATCAGATGATCATGGACGATAATTGTAAATGGTTTGGCTGCGGCGATAATCAAATTTGTCATGTCGATATCCGCCTGTGATGGTGTGGCGTCACCGCTCGGGTGATTGTGAACGAGGATCAATGCCGTTGCGCCAAGTTCGAGTGCGCGCTTCATGATTTCACGCGGGTAGGCGGGGGTATGATCGACCGTTCCGCTTTGCTGAATTTCATCGGCAATCAGTTCGTTTTTCTTGTTCAAGAATAGCAAGCGGAAATGTTCGCGTTTTTCATGCGCCATGGAAGCTTGCAGATAATCGAGCAGGCGCTGCCATGAGTTCAAGAGCGTGCTACCGCTTATATCCTGTTTTAGCATGCGCAGCCCCGCGGCCTGTACAATTTTTATGGCAGTCGCGGTTGTTTCGGAGATGCCTTCGACGCCTTCAAGGTCGGCACGGCTGGCATGGAGAACGCCGTTCAGGGACCCAAAACGGGCGATAAGGATTTTGGCTATGGGCTTTACATCCCGGCGTGGGATGGCCATGAACATTAATAATTCAAGAAGTTCGTAATCAGGCAGGGAATCCGGAGCGGTGAGGAAACGCTCCCGAAGCCGATCACGATGTCCGGCATAATGGGGTTTTTCTTCAAGCTTTTTAGCGGCTTGTTCCATACCAAGTATTTTAGCACTGGGCGAGTTCGATGTCTCTCATTCTTTGAGGTTGCCCTTTGACATCGGGCTTGCTGACTTGAGCAATATGGGCAACATCACGATCAGAAAGCCCGGCGATATAACGCAGATACTTGCGGTCGCCAGTATTAAGCTCGCCGTTACGCAGGCCCGTAGCGAGGCCGGCGCTAAAAGCCGCCGTTAGAATATGATCTTCCTGATGAAGTTTCTTATTTCGTCCCATGTCACTCTCCTTGATTTTCTGAAATCATGAAAGCGACTGAATGTTATGTCAAGACTTATAAGGGGGTCTGGTGAAGCCGGCTGGGGATAAAGTGAAAATCTCAAACCCGGTTTCTGTTACGCCGAGGCTGTGTTCGAACTGGGCGGAGAGGGAGCGGTCCCGCGTCACGGCGGTCCAGCCATCTGATAAAACCTTTGTTGCCCAGTGTCCGGCATTGATCATCGGTTCGATGGTAAAGAACATGCCGGGTTCTAGAACTGGGCCATCGCCCGGCTCTCCGAAATGCACAACGCTCGGCGGTTCATGGAACTGGCGGCCCAGACCATGGCCGCAGAAGTCACGAACAACAGAAAAACGGTGGCTTTCCGCATGGCTCTGGATAGCGTGGCCAATATCACCAAAGGTATTGCCGGGCTTCACGGCCTCAATTCCGAACATCATGCAGTCATAAGTCACTTCGACGAGTTTACGCGCTTTGACCGAAATCTTGTCACCGACAAGGTAAGTGCGCGATGTATCGCCATACCAGCCATTAAGGACACAGGTGTAATCGATATTCACGATATCACCTTCAACCAGTTTTTTGTCGAAAGAGGGAATACCGTGACAGACGACATGGTTGATGGAAATACAGGAGGCGTGCTGATAACCCTTATAACCGATTGTCGCTGAAACCGCGCCATTTTGGGTTGTAAAATCTTCCAGCCTTTTGTCGAGGTCGCCGGTTACGGCGCCCGGAACGACAAAAGGCGTGATCATATCGAGCGCGGCAGCGGCCAGTTTTCCAGCGGCGTGCATGCCTGCGAAATCTTCGCCCGGGTGGAGTTCTATGCCATCGCTTGTGTAAGTACTTTTAGCCATTAAGTTTTTCACACTTATTAAGTTTATCTATTGCTGGTAACGATATAGCCGCTACATTATATATTTGCATGTAAATTCTGACGAACTG
>CAZUYV010000143.1:0-5175 GCA_964624435.1 uncultured Micavibrio sp.
GCGGTGCTGTATGTGCCCAAGATCAATAGCTGGATGCTGTTTGGCATGGAGATCGGGTATGAAGAGAGCAAGATGCAGTCGGGCTTTACCTTCACCAACCCGAACGAAACGGGCAGATGCGGTTGCGGTGAAAGTTTCTCTATCGAGCGCAAAGAGCAGCATTGATGAATGTGGGATGAGACATCCTGCACATCCTGCAATTTTTTAGAGATTAAAATTCGGAAATAAAAAAGGGCCTCATCGAGGCCCTGTTTCGTTTTTACATGCGCCTCAATTAGAGGGACATGGAAGGAGCGGCTGCTGGAACAGCTTGCTGGTGGAAGGTTGTGCCAGCCACGAGGTCATATTTCTTTTCTACAGCTTTGAAGCCAACAGCATTGGCGTCCATAATGGCCATAGTGAAGTCGCCCATTGCGCTTGTAATCTTTTTCATATCGTGGTCTCCCTCTTATAAAACTCAACTACTCGCATATGCTTTGAATATATCCTCTTTCGAGCCGTTCTCTGCATATACTTTGTATACCTTTTTATAGCCTAATTCGTCCATGGCGTCAAGGAAATCCTTAAAACCTGAAGTGTTAATTAAGTCTTTCACAAACTTGCAGACATGGACGATGGAATCCATGTTTTTGGCATGCATTACAGTGGCATACTCCATAATGTCTTTGGCTGGGCTAGGGGCTTTCAGGCCCAAAAGATCTTGATCAGCCTCCCGCATAGCCTTGATAACCTGCAAAACCAGCTTGGGATCGGCTTTGTTGGTCTTCCCGGAGGCCTGAATATAGATGATTCTAGCCTCTGGCGAGAAGCCTGGCTCGCCTAAGCCCTTGATAACATTGATAGGAATCCGGCCCAAATCACAGGATTTGGCCAAAGAGCGGCCCGTTTCCGTGGAAAGGATGGTTTCCTTGGCGGATTCTAGGATTTCACGGGCAAAAGGGTGGCCATAGGAGATTTGCGCCCCCTTTGTTTTGGAGCCAAATGCCCCGCCCAGACCTGTTTGTTCGTTTTCAGTCATATCAAACCCTAGTCCATTATCCCCGAACCGGCGGTATTTACAATCATTTTGCGTGAGACAACCGAAACCCGGCCTGACGCCGTGACTTCGATGATGGCGCGGAGCATCTGGCCTTCGCTGTAGATGTCGGCCTCCACCGTGTATTTGTCGAATCCGGCGTCATAAGCCACTTCCGGCGGTTTGTGGTTTTTGGCCACGATATAGGCGTCATCGGGTTCCAACGATTCCAGCAGGGGCATATCGCGAGCATCGCGGATAAAGGCGACTTCGTCTTCGTCCATGATGACATGCGCCATAAAAAATTCGAGGTAATCGAGAACCGTGGAATCATTGAGGTTCAATGCGCCTTTGTCATTCACGATATAGATCGGCTGTTCCGTCCCATCGAGGTAATGGAAGAACTGACCATCGCCGATATATTCGAAGGTGAAGGACGGAAGCGAGGCAAAGTTGGTGATCTTGTATAAATGCAGGAAGTCATAGAATGGCAGGCGGGCGCGTTGCACTTCGCTTGTTGCTGGCGAAAACAGGGCGGCATCGGTGGCGCTTTTGACGCTATCGATGGTCTTTACAGTGGTGTCGCGGTCTAGCCGTTGCCAGTTCATATCCTGCCCTTAAAGAAGCAAATCCTATCACATTATCAACGACCTGTCGAAAAATGCAAATTAACCTTTTTCTTTGTTTCTTGACATAACTATTAGGGTTGTTTATGGCTCAGAAAATTAAAAAGGTGAGAAAATGACTGAGACTATTGTTTCAATAGATAATGAAAAACTCTTTGGAAAAATTTCCAGCTTGATTGGCAGTGCAGGTCTTAATTTACATGAGTTAAATTTTGGGAGTGCTGGATTAGGTGTACAAATGGCTTTCGAGCTAGCTGGAAAAATTGAACAGGAAGAGTTAAAAATTGGCGCGGTACAGTTTATAGCTGAGCATTACAATGCACGACGCCATGTATATCGCCGTCATGGCTATGATTTCGGCTAATTCACACGGCGATTTGATCCAACGCTTTTTGAAGAATTTTGTCAGGGGCCGCGCCATCAAGGTGCGGCTCTGTGCTTAGGATGCGACGCCATGCACGGGAACCCCGTTCGCCCTGATAGAGCGGGATCATGTGGCGCGTGATGGATTTTAATGGTGTGCCGTATTTGGCGGCCTGTTCTTCGATATAGGGAATCATCGCCTCGATCACCTGTTCTTTGCTCAGCGTGTTTTCATTGCCGAAGATGTCCCGTTCGATATCGAGAAGGATAGATGGGTTGTGATATGCCTCGCGTCCGATCATCACGCCATCCAAATTGGATAGATGATCTTTCATTGCATCGATGGTCGTGATCCCGCCGTTCAGAATAATTTCAAGGTTTGGGAATTCCGCTTTCAGTTGCGCCGGGATCGCGTAATTGAGCGGTGGTTTTTCCCGGTTCTCTTTCGGTGACAGGCCTTTCAGCCAAGCCTTACGGGCATGGATGATAAACATCTCGCATCCAGCATCGGCAATCGGTCTTACGAAGTCGCGCAGGAATTCGTATTCTTCGGAATCATCAATCCCGATCCGGCATTTTACTGTCACGGGGATGTTCACGGCTTTCTTCATCGCGGCAACGCATTCGGCGACAGTATTCGGTTCCGCCATCAGGCAGGCACCGAAGGCGCCTTTTTGAACGCGGTCGGACGGGCAGCCGCAATTGAGATTGATTTCATCATAGCCATAGTCTTCGCCCATCTTGGCTGAGGCCGCGAGGTCATCCGGTTCCGATCCGCCGAGCTGGAGCGCCACAGGGTGTTCCTGCGGGCTGTAGCGAAGGTGCCGGTCAACATCACCATGGAGCAGGGCGCCCGTGGTCACCATTTCGGTGTAAAGCCGGGCATTGGGCGAGAGAAGGCGGTGGAAGAAGCGGCAATGCCGGTCTGTCCAGTCCATCATCGGCGCGATGCTTATGTGTGGTTTCATCACAGCGCTGCTTACAACATAGGGGCCGGGACAAAGGGATCTTCTGGCTGCTGATAAAAAGCGCTCCAGAATGGCAATAAGTGTCGATCCACAAGATTAAGGTCAATCAGAGGCTTGAGTGCATCGTTTGCCGCTTGTTGAACTTCAGACACATTCCAGCGAAGGCTGCCAGCCATTTCCCGTGGGAAAAAATAAATAGCCTTGATAATAGGCGCGGCGTTTCCACCTTCGGAATAGCCTTGGACCGCCTGGGCCACCTCTCTTGGGACGTAAAGCGTGTTTTCGGATGCCTCCAAATGGAAATTGAATTTGCCCGGTGCGCTTTTCAATTCATCTGAAATTCTGGTGATTAATGGTGTCATAAGGCACCCCCTTACTTTTACAGTCTTGAATTTGGGCGTTTTTTAGCATATTCAAATGATTATGGGTAAAATAATCGCAATTGCTCTTAGTTTTCTGGTCCTTAGCGCTTTCCCTGCCGTTGCGCAGGAGAAGGAAACCGCCGCGCCAGAGGTCAAGGCCGCCGCCGAGACCGTGACACCGCCTATGGACCGCGAAGGGCGCACATCATCCGGCCTGCCGATCCCCCGTTTTGTCAGCCTTGCGTCCGAAAAGGTCTTTGTCCGTACAGGCCCGGCGTTGCGCTACCCCATCAAATGGATTTACCAGCGCGATAACCTGCCCGTAGAGGTGGTTCAGGAGTTCGACACATGGCGCAAGATCCGCGATATGGATGGCGATGATGGCTGGGTTCACCAGTCCTTGCTGTCTGGCGAGCGCACAACGATTACCAAGGGTGAATTGAATGTCGCCGTGTACAAAGAGCCCCGCGACAATGCCCGGATGATCGCCATGCTGGAGCCCGGCGTAATTGCGATTACGACAAAATGCAAGGGGTTGTGGTGTGAAGTCGCTGCTCAGGGCTATAGAGGGTATGCCCAAAGAAAATTCCTGTGGGGCATTTACGAATCTGAGGATTTCGATTAAATTTATAGAGTGATTCGTTTTTGAGTCACTATCTCAAGAACGACCACCAACCTCCTCGAATCTTTTAACAAAACATAATCGCTGATATGCAAACACACTCCGCCAAGGCCGATGTGGCCATCCGGATTCACGCTTCGATTCAAGCTATGGCTGAAGAGCCGGAGCTCGGAACCGATTCTATGAAAGTGCTGATGCTCTACGCCGGCATGCTGGTGGAGTGTTCGTTCCTGTTTGATAATTGCGAAGATGCGCTCGAAGGGGCCTTTGCCAAGCTGGCAGACCTTCTGGAGTGCGAACCTTATTCCGGCGAACTGGGCGACAAGGCCCTGCCGCCATCGTCCATCATCGATTTCGATTCCGAACAGGGCCGTTCCTTGGCTCGTGAGTTCTTTGAAGAATGGCTCGACTGTAAATACGAATTCGAAGAAATGGTTTTGACTCTGATCCAGCAGAGCTTCGCGCGCTGGGAAATGTTCGGGCAGGACCGGTCTGAATCGTTCCGCCTGATCGTTGAAGCGACGTATAGAGCGATGGCGTTTGAACTGGCGGCGCAAGAACTGTGCGATGCCGTGATCGAACAAAAAATTGGCGTCAGCCAATGGAAACTTGCGGATTCTGTCGCCGCGCTTTCGGGCATGGCCGGGTACACTCTCGCGCAATCGCACGCCGGGCAAAATCAATGCTGCTGGTTCCGGGGAAGCGACCTTCCCGATATGCTGGACCAGACCGCCTATGTCATGACACAGGAAGCCGTTCGCCACGGGCTTTGCGCCACCACCGACTGGCGCTTTGGCCTTCCGGCGAATGATACGCCTGCCAACCCCCCGCTGGCCCTGATCCACGCGATCGAGCCGGTCTGTGCCGGGTTCTTCAAAGCCATTGAAATGTATGACCTTGAAGACAAGGCCGTTTCCTGCGCCAAGGCGGCGGGCCGTATGCTCGCCATCGTTGCGGGCGGTAAAAAGCCTGAGCTGGAACCCGCTATCGCTAAGCCGCTGGCCATGTCCGCCATTACAGAATCCTACAAAAGCGTCTGTGTGGAACAAGCCTTTATGGCTTGATTCCGATGGCCTGAAACGCTATGAATCCCCGTATGTCGATACAAGATACGGTTAAAAAAATCATGGATTTCGTACCCCAGGCTCACTACAGCTTTGATGAGCTGATCGAGTGCGGAAAAGGCAAACTCTTCGGTCCCGGTAATGCGCAATTGCCG
>CAZUYV010000144.1:0-5078 GCA_964624435.1 uncultured Micavibrio sp.
AGTAAATATCGCCTTTTTTGTAATCGAACGTGCATTCATGGGTATAGGCGGCAAAGACTAAATAACCGCCTGTCGTGTGCAACACGCCCTTGGGTTTGCCGGTGGAACCGGAGGTGTAGAGAATAAAGAGCGGGTCTTCTGCTTTCATAGGCTCGGGTTCGCACTCACTGCTTTGTTCCTCCACCAGGTCGTGCCACCAGACATCACGCTTGTCGTTCCAGTCAACCTTGCCGCCTGTGCGGTCAAAGACCAGAACGGTATGAACATCGGGGCAGGATTTCAGGGCTTCATCAGTATTGGCCTTCAGCGGAATTTTCTTGCCGCCGCGCACGCCTTCATCGGCAGTGATGACAACATGCGATTTGCAATCGAGGATGCGGTCAGTCAGCGACGCCGGTGAAAATCCGCCAAAGACAACGGAATGAACGGCACCAATACGGGCACAGGCCAGCATGGCATAAACCGCCTGTGGTACCATCGGCATATAGATCGTGACGCGGTCGCCTTTCTTAACGCCGCGCGCCTTTAAGGCATTCGCGAGTTTGCAAACTTCAATCTTGAGTGCGGCATAGGTAATTTTTTCATCGATATCCGGATCATCGCTTTCCCAGATCAGGGCGACATCGGCGGCGCGCTCCGGCAGGTGGCGGTCGATGCAGTTATAAGATGCATTCAACACACCATCTTCATACCATTTGATAGAGACGGGGCTGTTGAACGATGTGTTCTTGATCTTGGTCGGGTTTTTAAACCATGTCAGGCGCTGGCCGATATCCCTCCAGAAGCTATCTGGATCTTTGATCGAGCGTTCATAAAGCTCTTTGTATTTTTGCGCGGTGATATGGGCCGATTGTTGCAATGATTCCGGCGGGGGAATAAGGGGCGTGGTTTCGGCCATGGCGCATCTCCAGATTATTTTTCGGACATGCGTATAATAGTATCCCATTGCGCCTTTGTCACGGGGCCGACGGACAGGCGCGATTGTTTGATCAGGGCCATATCGGCGAGAGCGGGGTTTGCCTTGATTTCCTTGAGAGTCACGGGCCGCCTCAATGGTTTTAGCGCCTTAAAATCCACCTGATCGAACCGCCCGGTTTCATCAGTGGGGTCGGGATAGGCTTCTTTCAGCACTTCCATGATGCCGACAATCTCAAGACCTTCGTTGGAATGATAGAAGAAGGATAGATCGCCTTTTTTCATGGCGCGAAGATTGTTGCGGGCAGCATAATTGCGCACGCCATGCCAGCCTTCGATTTTCTTTTTTACATGGTCATCCCACGAAAAAACAAAAGGTTCAGATTTGCAAAGCCAATATTGCATCAGGCACTCTCGGCCTTCACAGGTCTGTCGAGCATTTTGCCGATCATTTCATCGACATTGGCTCCTTCGTTTAAACAGGCATTGATGGCTTGTGAAATAGGCATTTCCACAGCGTTGTTTTTTGCCATGACAACAAGGGCCTTGGCTGTGTACACGCCTTCAGTGACCGAATTACGTTCGGCCAGAATGTCTTCAAGCTTGCGTCCCTGTCCCAAAGCGACACCGAGCGAGAAATTGCGCGACTGCATGGAGGAACAGGTCAGGATCATATCGCCAACACCGCACATGCCCATCAATGTCTCACGTTTCGCACCCATCGCTGCGGCAAGGCGGGCTATTTCAGCAAGGCCACGTGTAACAAGGGCAGCCCGCGCACTGTCACCCAGTTTTTTTCCTTCGATAACGCCACAGGCAATCGCGATGACATTTTTCACCGCGCCGCCAATTTGTGCCCCGACGATATCATCGGCGGCATACATACGCAGATTACGGCTGCTCAATGCTTCCGCAAGCTTCTCGCCTTCGACTTTGTCTTTCATCGCCAATGTCACGGCACTTGGTAGGCCTTGGGCAATTTCGGCCGCAAAGGTCGGGCCTGTAAGAATGGCGATTTTTGCACCGGGAATGACTTCGTTGACGACTTGTGACATCAGAAGGCCACTCGCAATTTCTATACCCTTGGCACAAATGATCAGCGGTGTTTCCGGATTGATCGCACCCTTCAGCGATTGCAGTGTCGCGCGGAGATGTTGTGCCGGCGGGACAAGCAGGATGGCATCCGTTTTGGCGACATCGCCGAGGTTCGCTGTCGCTCGGAGCTTTTCGTGTAGTTTGATTCCAGGCAAGAAACTTTTATTTTCATGGTCGTTGTTGATCGATGTAACGACATCTGCTTCACGTGCCCATATCAATGCAGATTTTCCGGCTGCGGCCTGAACCTGTGCCAGAGCCGTGCCCCACGCGCCGCCGCCTATGATTCCGATTGTGTTCATGACCGTAATACCTTTTGTGATGTGTGATTGTTTTTTGATTAGGCCTTCACGCCCGCACCGGGGCGCTTTTCAGCGGATGGGTCGAGCGGCCAACGCGGCCTTGCTGCGACATCGAGTGAATCTGTGATCCCGCGTTGCAATTTTTCAATTCCTGTCCAGGCGATCATAGCACCGTTATCCGAACACAATTCCAAAGGCGGTGCAAGGAATTCCATGTTCTTTGATTCTGACAATTTTTGTAAGGCGCCGCGAATACGCTTGTTGGCCGCAACACCGCCGGAAACCACCAACGATGGCTGTGCTGTGCGGTTCCCGTATTCGGATTTAAACCGCGTAATGGCCTGTTCGCAACGTTCGGTTACCACGTCAGCAATTGTTTCCTGCAGAGCATAGGAAAGGGCGGAGACATCGGCGAAATCGAGTTTTCCTTCCGGCAAGTTTTCAACATGCTGGCGCACAGCCGTTTTCAAACCGGAAAAAGAAAAATCGCATCCCTCGCGGCCTTTCATGGGTGAAGGGAGTGGGAATCTTTTTACGGCAGCCTTATGGTCTGTGCACTGCGCCGCTGCTTTTTCAACATGCGGGCCGCCGGGATGGGGAAGGCCCATCAATTTTGCAGCCTTGTCGAAACATTCGCCCAGTGCATCGTCCATCGTAGTGCCCCAGCGTTTGTAAACGCCGACATCTTCGGCCACGAGGATTTGCGTGTGCCCACCGGAAACGAGGAGGAGCAGGTAGGGGAATTTCAGATCATTGGTCAGGCGCGGCGTGAGGACATGTGCCTCCAGATGGTTGACGGCAATGAAGGGCAGGTTGTGGGCGGCGGCAATGGCCTTGCCTTCCATCATACCCACCATGACACCGCCAATGAGGCCGGGGCCGCAGGTCGCAGCGATACCGTTCAAATCTTTGAAGTTTAATTTTGCATCACTCATCGCGGCGGCAATCAGGGTATCGAGATGGGCCATATGGGCGCGCGCGGCGATTTCGGGAACGACCCCGCCAAATTCGCGGTGTTCTTCTAACTGGCTAAGCACCAGATTGGCCATGATGGTCTTGTCATCGCGGATAATGGCGACGGCGGTTTCATCACAGGAAGTTTCAATACCCAGTACGATCATGGCTGGGTTTTAGCATGAATGGGAAGGATTTGTCATGCCAGATGACAAACCCGCAAAACCCGTGCTAAACAAGGCGCCATGACTGGATCATCCTTGAAAATCGGCACCCGCGGCTCCCCCCTTGCGCTCAAACAGGCGCATATGGTCGAGGCTAAATTGCTGACTGCACATACCAGTCTTTCCATTGAGATTGTCATCATTAAAACTTCCGGCGATTGGAAACCTGAAGACGGGGAAACACGCCTTGCGGAAGAACAAGGCGGCAAAGGATTGTTCGCCCGTGAATTGGAACAGGCATTGCTGGCCGGAACGATTGATTGCGCCGTCCATTCGATGAAGGATATGGAATCGTTCTTGCCAGATGGCCTTGCCCTCGATCACGTTCTCGAACGCGAAAATCCGCAAGATGCCTTTATCTGTCACAAGGCAAAACATTTTAAAGATCTGCCGCAGGGTGCAGTGGTGGGTACATCGTCCATGCGCCGTCAGGCATTCCTGCTGGAGCAGCGTCCTGATCTGCAGGTCGTACCGTTGCGTGGTAATGTGCATACGCGTCTTGATAAACTTAAAAACGGGCAAGTCGATGCGACCTTCCTTGCTATGGCCGGGCTCAATAGATTGGGTATTTCCGGTGATTTTATTCACCCGATGGGGATTGAAGATATTCTTCCTGCTTGCGGCCAAGGTATTGTCGGCATTGAAACGCGTACGGGTGATGATTATGTTCGCGGATTGCTAGGTGCCATTCATCATGAAGAGACAGGCCTATGTGCCGGCATTGAACGCGCGGCGTTGCAGGCCCTCGATGGTTCCTGCCGCACACCGATCGGCGCCTATGCGCGCCTTCATGGAAACGCGATGGCATTTGATTTGAAAGTGGCATCGGAAGATGGCACACGCGTTTATAAAACAGCAGGAAGCTCATCTATAAAAACGATTGCACAGGCGACAGAGTTTGGAGCGCGTGTTGCGGAGCAACTCAAAGATAAAATTCCGGGCGATATATTCGAATGAGTGCGAAGACGATTGTCATTTTGCGCACGCCTGAAGATTCTGCAGAGATTGCCGTTGCTGTAGAGGAGCGGGGTTTCGTTCCGCTGATCGAACCGATCCTTGCCATCGACTATTTGGACATCCAGCACGATCAGCCCGAAGATGATGTCCCGTTGATCTTCACCTCCGCCAATGGTGTACGGGCCTTTGCAAAATTTTCTGAGCTTAGGGACAACCCGGTTTATACGGTTGGGCGTAATACCGCTGATGCCGCCCGACAAATCGGCTTTAGTCGGGTCGAAAGTGCATTCGGGACTGTGGATGACCTCGTAGATTTATTCACAGGCCCTCTCAAAACAAGCTTAAGAACCCCGATTTACGTACGGGGAAAGGATATTTCACAGGATTTGAGCAGTATTTTCGCAAAAAACGACCTAAAAATAGACGGAATTATGGGTTATTCAACTAATCCAGCCGAAAATCTGTCGCTGGAGTTGCTAAAGAAGCTGGATAACCGCGAAATTAACGCCGTTATGGTGTTTTCTGCCAAGGGTGCCGAAACTTTCGCCAATCTGGTCGAACAATATGGCCGAACCCCCCGGATAAAAACGATTAAGGCCTTGTGCATCGGGGCGAGCGTGGTAGATTTCCT
>CAZUYV010000145.1:0-5056 GCA_964624435.1 uncultured Micavibrio sp.
TATTCTAAAACCGGTCCACATACTTCATGTATCCTTATTAAATAGGCAGTCCGGTCGGGCGACGTTTGCCCAGCCAGTAAATTACCATCAGACGCACCACGGAAATCGCCGTAAAGAACGAGGCCGCCACACCGATAGCTGTTGTTACAGCAAAGCCCTTGATAGGCCCTGTGCCAAACGCATAGAGGATCAGTGAAGCAAAGAGCGCGGTCAGGTTGGAATCGAGAATGGTGCCAAAGGCGATCTTGAAACCTTGATCAATGGCTGTGACCGCCGATTTTCCTTCACGCAATTCTTCCCGGATACGTTCAAAGATAAGGACGTTCGCATCCACCGACATACAAACAGTGAGCACGAGACCCGCGATCCCCGGCATGGTCAATGTCGCCTGTAATAACGACAAGAACGCAAAACAGATGGCGAGGTTGATCAGCATGCCGATACAGGCGAATACGCCGAACAGGGCATACCCACTCACCATCATGATAAAGACGAGACCTAAACCAAGCAGAGCCGCCAATTTTCCAGCCTCAATCGAGTCCGCACCGAGCGATGGGCCGACCGTGCGTTCTTCAATAATATTGAGAGGCGCAGGAAGAGCACCGGCACGGAGCAGGATGGCAAGGTCGTTGGCTTCTTTCAGTGTAAAGCTTCCGGAAATCTGGCCGGAACCGCCGCAGATAGGCTGACGGATAACAGGCGCGCTGATAATTTCACCATCAAGAACGATAGCAAACAGTCGGTTCACGTTATCGCGTGAAAGTTCGCAGAATTTTTTGGTGCCGAGCGGATTGAAGCGGAAAGACACCGCAGGCTGGCCATTTTCATCTTGCGAGTAAGCGGCCGTAACAAGCATGTCACCCGTGATCGCGGCGCGACGTTCAACCGCGAGCGTCTGGCCCGGTTGTTCCATCATTGGCAGGATCAGGTCCCCCCCCCCGGTACGGACATTGCTCGCACCCACATCCATATTCACAAGATGGAATGACAGGGCAGCAGTTTTACCAAGCAGAGTCTTCACACGATCCGGATCATCGATCCCCGGAAGCTGAACAACAATGCGGTCATCACCCTGACGTTGAATGACAGGTTCATTGGTCCCGGTTTCATCAATACGGCGGCGGACAATTTCAATCGACTGGCTGAGAATTTGTTCCTTCAGCTGTTTTTCCCCAACCGAGGAGAACGACGCGCGAAGAATGCCATCCTGCGCAGGCGGTACCGTCAATGTGTTATCAATATCGGTCAGCGCCTTGCGAATGGCCTGTTCATCACCAGGTTCACGCAAAGTGATGGCAACACCAGCATCCTGTGCTTCGAGTTTACGATACCCAAGTTTTTGCTCGCGCAGGACAGGACGCAGCGTCGTCAGAATATCGTCAGAGCGTTGTTTCGTAACCGAATGCAAATCCACCTGAAGAAGAATGTGCGAGCCACCTTGCAGATCGAGACCAAGATTAATGGTCTTAAGCCATGGCATCGTCTGTTGAATTGATGCCAATGTTTCTTTGGGCAGAATATTGGGAAATGCAAAGAGGATCGACAGCACGACTGTGCCGACGATCATCATCCGTTTCCAGAGGGGCATTTGAACCATGAATGTAATTACTTCTTGTCTACTGTCGCCGTCGTTTTATCTGGCGTTGCCTGAATGGTGGAACGCAGCGATGTCACTTTCAGGCCGTTGCCGAGATCAACGATTACTTCCTGATCATTGACCAGCGTATCGATCGTACCGATAAGACCGCCACCTGTGATAACGCGATCACCCTTTTTCAGGGCATCAATCATTTGCTTGTGTTCTTTAAAACGTTTCTGCTGAGGGCGGATCAGCAGGAAATAGAACATCACAACGAGAAGGACGATCATTGCCACGTTCTGCATCAGGATGGCACCTGTATCAGGCGCACCAGCGATGGCCGGATCTGTACCGGGAACGGCTGTTTCAGTCGTGGTTGCAGGGGCTTGTTCTTGGGCGTGTGCGGTCGAAATCAGCATGGAATGCAGGTTCCTTTTCTCATAATTTTATTGTCAATTCTGTATGGGAGGGACTATAACGTCCGCTATATCAAAGGCAAGCGGTAAAATGGACGATTCACAGGCTAAATCCTTGGAAAAGCTGCTGCAACGTGTGGCCGTAGCGCTTGAGGCGCAGGCTGGAACTGGCGCAGCGCAAAGCCCTGACTGGAATGCGGCGAAATCATGGCTGTGGCAGACATCCTCCCGGACCTTAAAACCCGTCACCGACACAGGCGCCCTTCCCCTCGATCTCCTCGTTGGCATTTCCCCGCAGATGGAAACCCTTATCGAAAACACTACCCAATTTGCAGCTGGCTATCCTGCCAACAATGCGCTGCTCTGGGGCGCACGCGGCATGGGGAAATCTTCATTAGTCAAAGCGGTGCATACGAATCTCGCTAAATCACATAATTTGAACCTGATTGAAATTTACCGCGAGGATATCGGAATGTTGCCTCTCCTCCTCGACCTGCTAAGAGGAGAAAAAGACATTCGGTTCATATTGTTCTGCGATGATTTGTCATTCGATGAACAGGACCACCATTACAAATCGTTGAAGGCCGTTCTTGAAGGCGGCGTAGAAGCGCGACCCGATAATGTTATCTTCTACGCGACATCCAACCGTCGCCATCTGATCGCGCGGAACATGATTGAAAACGAACGCGAGACGGCCATTCATCCCGGTGAAAGCGTAGAGGAAAAAGTGTCGTTGTCGGACCGGTTTGGTTTGTGGCTCGGCTTTTATCCCTGTTCGCAGGACGACTATCTTCTAATGATCGAAAATTATGCCAAGGCGTATGGCCTTACCTTCGACAAAACGGGCGCGATTGAATGGTTCAGAACGCGGGGCAGCCGGTCCGGACGGGTTGCGTGGCAATATATCCAGCACATCGCAGGGCAACAGAAAAAGAGAGTGTCATGATCGCGGAAAATACACAGAACAACTTGATCCGCATGGCCATTGCGCAGGTCTTTCAGGTGAGCGGCGGGAACGTCAGCAAAATTTTTAATGATCTGCAGAGCGCTTATAAAGATGGACGCTGGTATCATACCCTCGACCATGTCGGGGATATGCTTCGTCAGCTTGAATACCATTACCCGCTTGATAACCCCTATGCCTTCAAGGCAGCGATCCTCTATCACGACTATATTTATGATCCATCACGGGGCAAACCGGGCTATGATAATATTTCCAATGAGGCCCAAAGCGCCATAATTTGTAAAAATGTGATGGAACAATATCGCCTTGATAAGCAAACCATTCAACGCGCGGTTGATTTAATCAAGATGACGGAAACACACGAGGCGCCTCGAAACGATGATGACGCAGCCCTCTTTATTGATTTGGATATGTCGATTATTGGCGCACGAAGAGAGCGTTATAGCGAGTATGCCCATGGCGTGGCGAAAGAATATCTTTCTGTCTTCAGCCCGGAAGCTTACCTTCAGGGCCGTACCAAGTTTCTGAATGATTTTCTAAAACGCGATGAGTTTTTTCTAACCCCTGCCTTTGGCCAGTTTGAAGATCAAGCCGCCGATAATATGCGATGGGAATTGAATACCCTGCCTTATATTATTTCCAAGGCAAAGCCGACAAGCCCAGCGCCCGCGCTACAAATATAAATCAGGATTAAGCGCCTGTGTCCCACGGCGGATTTCAAAGTGAAGCTGCGGTGAATCGACCTGACCCGATGCACCGACTGTGCCGATCGATTGCCCCGCACTGACCGTGTCGCCTTTTTTCACGAGTGTCTTATCAAGATGCGCATAGGCGGTCATCCAGCGATCCGCGTGACGCACGAGGACAAGATTCCCGTATCCCTGCAATTCACTTCCGGTATAAGCCACAACACCATTTTCGGCAGCGCGAACGGCGGTTCCTTTTGCGGCCTTGATATTGATACCGTCATTATGCAGGCCACCCTCTTTCGGACCGTAATTCGAAATGACCTTGCCATCGACGGGCCGCATGAACTTGCCTGACCCTGTACGCGCCGGAATTTTTTGAACCGCAGGTTTGGCCGCCGAGGCAGTCTGCACGGTTGCAGGCTTTGCTGCTGGTTGTGGTGGATAGGCCGTTGTAGATGTCGTTGCAGCCGGTGTTGGTGTACCCGCAGGTGTCACCGATGTCGTTTGACCCACGCCCGGCGGCGGCGCAAGAACTTCTGCCTCTACTGATCCAACCTTCACAGGCATCGACGTTTGCGTGCCTGCAAGTTCATCACTGGTGAAGGATGGTGGTGGCGCCGGGTTGTTTGCAAATTCTTCTTCGAGTTTCGGTTGCTTGCTTGGCAGACGCAGAACCTGCCCTTTCTCAATCACATAGGGATCGGAAAGGTTGTTCAGTTTGGCAGTTTCACTTAAGGAAACATCGAACAGTTTTGAGATATTGTTCAGCGTGTCGCCCGCATGCACCTTATATTCATTCGGTGGCGGCAGTTGCAGGCGATAGCCAAGATTAAGATGATAAGGGGCGGATAAATTGTTCAGCGAGATAATTTCACGCAGCGGGAGATTGTACCGTTGCGAGACAGTGTAGACAGTATCGCCTTCGAGAACAGTGTGAATACCGGAGCTTCCGGCCCCGCCTTGCACGCCATAGGTTACAATGTCTGCTGGCTTTTGCTGACCGGTCGGGGTGAGACAGCCGGAAAGAAGAAGTGTCGCAAGGAGTAGCGATTTTTTCACGCCGCCTCCTCCGCTCCTTCTTTGGCCGAAGCAATATCGGGCAGAAGTGGCACAAACCGCACCGGCATCACATCGCGATAGGAATAAGTGTCATCACTTTCTTTGACATAGCGGCGCAGAACCTGTTCACCCGGCCCACCGACAGGAATAATCATGATACCCCCGACAACAAGTTGGTCGATGAGCGCAGAGGGTGGCTTGTCGCGCGCGGCTGCGGTCACGATGATACGATCGAACGGCGCTTGATCGATGCCGTGGATTTTAGGCCAGCCCTTCATGCCGTCGGCACAAATCGCCGTGATGTTGCGGATATGAAGTTCGGTGAAGATTTTCTCGGCCCCTTCGAGCA
>CAZUYV010000146.1:0-5041 GCA_964624435.1 uncultured Micavibrio sp.
CAAAACCATATGGACAGGCTTGCCGGAATGAAGCCCGATCCCTGTAATTGCAATGTCATTTTGAAGCGTGTGCTGCATGGTTGTAATATAGGTCCCGCCCCGGAAACCCTCAATTCACTCATTATTGCGCTGTGTTACAGGTAAAAAAGGGGGAGCCGGTTAGGGCTCCCCTTCAGTGAAGTTTTTTTCTGGAGGACACTCAGAAAAAACTATTCTATTTCAATCTACTAACCTTAGAGCAAACAGCGTTTGCGGTTGGCTAGGCAAATGAGGCGTGGCGTATAATTATTACGCGAGCCGAAATTTAACGACGCCAAACGTGAACGATGGACGCTCTAGTTGGCCTGACGGCGCAGGAAGGCTGGAATATCGAGATCGTCCGCGCTTTTGGCCCGTTGAGCCGCTGGCGCATCGATGTTCAACTGGCCTTGGGCAGGGTTTTCTGCAACGCGTGGCGCAGCACGCAGACCGGCGTGGAATCCGCCTGTGCCTGTTGCCTGACCGGCATTACCACCACCTGTCGCATCGACATATTCTTCTTCCTGTTGAACGTCGCCGCCATGACGACGAACGCCGCTGGTGATCCGTTCAAACAAGGATGGTGTTTTCTTCCGCTCGGCTTGCGCCTGTTGTGTGGTCGCACCCGGAACTGGTGGGCGAAGGTTATAGCCCTGCCCTGCCTGTTGCGGTTGGCCATAGCCGGAACCGTAATTTGCGTTTGGCAAATCCTGTGGTTCAGGAACCATTGGCTTTGGCGGAATGAAGTGACCGTCATGCAATGTGCCGCGCATACCCGATGCTTGTGCATTTACTTGCTGTGGCTGGGCGGCTTGATAAACAGGAACGGATGGCTGCTCGGCAACGGCGGGGGTGAACTCCTGCTGTTCGAACATATCGCGTTCCGGATCATCCCCAAAACCACGGGAAGGCGCTGCCTTCACATTCAAGGGCGAACGGGCTGCGGCTGTTGCGGCCTGGATGGTGCTCGATTGTGCGACTGGGCGGGCACGTTCAAACACTGGCTTTGTTTCAGCCGTAGGCGCGATCTTTCCCACTGCCGTTACACGAACACCTCCGCTATTGGTGGTGGTTCCACGGGCTTCACCGGCATCGATGCCGGTGGCCACAACGGAAACGCGCATACGGCCTTCAAGTTTGTCATCGAAGGTAGAACCGAAAATGATATTGGCATTCGGGTCAACTTCATCACGAATGCGGTTACAGGCTTCGTCAACTTCGAACAATGTCATGTCGCCGCCGCCGGTAACGTTGATGATAACGCCACGGGCGCCCTTCATCGAAACATCGTCCAGCAAAGGATTGTTGATCGCTGCTTCCGCAGCTTCGAGCGCGCGGCGTTCGCCTTCGGCTTCGCCTGTTCCCATCATCGCCTTGCCCATCTCCAGCATGGCGGAGCGGATGTCGGCGAAGTCGAGGTTGATCAGGCCCGGCATAACCATCAAATCGGTCACGCCGCGAACACCGGACTGCAGAACGGAATCTGCCATGCGGAAGGCTTCGGCGAACGTTGTTTTCTCATTCGCAACGCGGAACAAATTCTGGTTTGGAATAACGATCAGCGTGTCGACATAGTCCTGCATCTGGACGATACCAGCCTCTGCCTGGCGCATGCGGTGCGTGCCTTCGAAATGGAATGGCTTGGTCACAACGCCGACGGTCAGGATACCGGCATCGCGGCAGGCGCGCGCAATAACAGGCGCAGCGCCAGTACCAGTGCCACCGCCCATACCGGCTGTGATAAACACCATGTTGGAACCGGCAAGGTAATCCATCACTTCTTCAAGGGATTCTTCCGCTGCCTTCGCCCCCATTTCTGGCTTTGCGCCAGCGCCGAGGCCGCCCGTGACATGAACGCCGAGCTGCATGCGTGTTTCGCAGAGCGAACCTTCCAGCGCTTGGGCGTCCGTGTTGGTGACGAGGAATTCGCATCCCTCGAGACCGGATGAAATCATATTGTTGACGGCATTACCGCCCGCGCCGCCGACACCGACGACCGTAATCTTGGGAGACAATCTATTTACCTCTGGGGCTTGAATTCTCAGGTTAATCATTTCGAGTATGGTCCTCCGTGAAAGGCCTTAACATTTTGATACTATGGTTGTTCGCGCGTTGATGGAATCATGAAAATTCCTAGGGGCCACGCAAACGGCAGGTTTTAGGCGGTGGTTACAAGCTTTTTCCTCAAAACCCCGATGCAAAAAAAGATCGCCTAACAGACTCATCTGATTCACATTTCGTGATTGTTTCATGGAAGGTCCAAACCACCAAGAAATTGCGGATATCTTCTTGTGGATAACTTTGGGGCTAAGTGGAGAAAAATCAAGGATTCCAAGGCGAAAAAGCCGGGACAACGTGGACGGAGTTATACAAGATTGTGTGAAATCAGAATGTTGCCTCGGGAAGTTAATCTACACTCTAAATCCACTATCACAACATCGTCACCCTCGCCTTGTGCGGTCTGGAATCATAAACCGGATGCCCGCATAAAGCGGGCATGACGATGGGGGCTATGCGTAAGAATTTCGAACCGTTTCAGCCAAGAACAAAATCGCCGTAAGGACCAGCCTGACCAAAATTTTGTAAACTGGTTTTAATGGTGTGCGGAAAATCGTGAAGGTGCTGAAATAAATAAGCCCTAAAAACCAAGACAAAGCCATAGGCACAACATAAGGGGGATAGGCAAAATAAAGAATGTAAATTCCGGCAATAAAAACCGCGATAACCGCAAACTCATATCTGTCCCAGAGCTGTTTTACCAATTTTCTTTCCACCAATACTTAACACGCTCCCAGATAGAACCGGGCTCGACAGTCGCCATGATCTCGGCGGGCATTTCATCGTGACGTTCGGTGATGTAGGTGAGAAGACCTGCGGTCGTCGCGAACGCCGGGCCACTCACCGCATCGGGCAGTGAGGAGAGTCGCAGCGGGCGACCAAGGCGGACTTGTTTATCGAGAATCGATTGCGCAAGGTCACGCATACCGGGCATCTGGCTCGCCCCGCCCGTGAGGACGACACGGCGGCCGATATTGGTGCCAAGGCCGGAATCGCGCAGACGGCCCGATACGATTTCGAGAATCTCTTCAAGGCGCGGCTGGATAATCCCGATGAGCAGTGATCTTGGAATATGGTTTGGCGCATGGCGGTCGGATTCACCGAGCTGCGGCACGTCGATCAATTCCGATTCATCCCCGCTCGTCATCATCGCGCTGCCGTACAATGTCTTGAGCCGTTCGGCGTCCGATGCCGCACAGGTCAGGCCCTTCGCTATGTCGTTGGTCACGTGCGCGCCGCCCGCCGGAATCGCATCGCCGTAAATCATCGCCCCACCCTGGAACACGGCGAACGACGTCACGCCAGCGCCCATATCAATGACGGTGCAACCCAAATCCATTTCATCTTCGACGAGGCACGCAAGCCCCGCCGCATAAGGGCTGGATGTCAGGGCGACGATATCGAGGTGGCTGCGCTCAATGCACGACGCCATGTTTTGCAGAGGGCCAAGATCGGCGGTCACCATATGGATACCGACATCGAGCTGCTGCCCCACCATGCCGCGCGGATCGCGAATACCTTCCTGACCATCGATACGATATCCGATGGGGATCGTGTGGATGAGTTCGTATTCGGCGGACAAAACCTGATCCTGCGCCTTGGCCAGTGCGCGGCGCACATCATTGCCCGTGATCGCATGGCCCGACACCTGAATACCGGCGGATAAAATATGCGAATGCGCATAAACACCCGGCACGTTGATGACGACTTCACGCAACGGATAGCCCTTCATCACTTCGGCGGCCATATTCTCGGCGGCATGCACGGTGGAACGGATGGCGTTTTCGGCAAGGTCCAAATCGACCACCGCCCCGCCCTTGATTCCCTTGGCGGCCTGATATCCAACACCGAGGACCTCAATCGCGCCCTGATCGTCAATGATGCGGCCGATGAAACAGGCGATCTTGTGGCTGCCGATATCCAGCGCCGCGAGGATCGATCCCTTGGGTTTGACTTTGTGTTTCATTAAATCGGGCTGCCTGCGGCTGGAGTGACGGCGGCGTTGAAGTCCGAAGCGGCGCCGGGTTTGGTCCTTACAGTTATACGGCCCTCTTCCCGCACGTCAATAGACAGAACATCTTTATCTAATATGTTCTCTTCCTCATGATTGATGGCGAGTTTGCGCAGCGCGAGTCCCATTTCCTCCTCCGGCAATTTCACGTCTGCGCCGGATTTCAGCTTCAAATCCCAGCGGCGGCCAGAGATTAACGTTGCGGCCTCCACCCTCTCCTCAATCGCCGGTTCGGCGGCAAGCATGGAGAGCAATTCCGCCGCATGCTTGGGCGCCTCATCGCCAATCACGATAGTCAGGTTTTTAAACTCGTTGAGATTCTGATCGGTCAGAACAACCCCTTCGGCATCGACCACCGACAGACGCTTGTTCCGTTGCCACAGCGCGAGCGGCGTGCGTTCTTCCAGCTTGATATAAATCGTGTCCGGCAATCTGCGCTCGACATGGGCCGATTTCACCCAGGATAATTTTTCGATCATCGCCTTCGCCTCGCGCGGTTTCAACGCGAAGATCGGGTCACCTTTTTCAAGATTGAGCATGGCCTTGAGCGTTGCGACATCGGTATGATGCCGCCCATCGACCATGATGTTCTTCACGGCAAACCCCGCATCGGCGGTGCTTTCAAGCATGGCATTCTGGATGGAATTTTCAGCGCGGCCCATCGTGCCCGAAGACACAAGCCAAAGACCGAGGCAAAACGCCGCCCCGGTTGCAACAGTTACGATACCAAACCTTTTGACGAATAGGATCAGGCGCTCTGAGCCAGTCGAGCGTCTTTTGAGGATGGTGCTGCGTCTTGTACCTGACCGTGACATTGTGCGGTTTCAACCAGATGGGAACAAAGTTGGACGTATGACATACCATTATGCTCAGGCTGGATCACGGCAATAGATCCGGGAGACAGACCGGGCATGGTGTTAATTTCCAAAAAATATACCCCATCCGCGCCCGGTT
>CAZUYV010000147.1:0-5013 GCA_964624435.1 uncultured Micavibrio sp.
GGTGAAGACATCCGTATTGCCCCGGTTGTGGCCAATGGCACGCTTTACCTGCTCTCGGAAGACGGGGATTTGCTGGCCTATCGCTAGGATCACAAGAAAAAGCTGGCAAATCAGGGCGTTCCTGACTAGAACCTAGCCAATGTTTACCATCGCCATCATAGGCCGCCCCAATGTCGGCAAATCCACCCTGTTCAATTGCATCGCCGGGAAGCAACTGGCTATTGTCGATGACACGCCGGGCGTTACCCGTGACTGGCGCGAAACCGATGCCATGTTCTATGACCGGATGGTCAAGTTTCTGGACACGGCAGGCCTTGAAGAGAAATTCGATGATTCCATTCAAGGGCGCATGCGCGCCAAAACCGAAGAAGCAATGGCACGCGCCGACGCCATTTTGTTCGTCATCGATGGCCGTACCGGACTGACCCCCATCGACACTTACTTCGCTCAGTGGCTGCGCAAACAGAAAAAGCCTGTCGTCCTCGCGGTCAACAAATGCGAAAACGAAAAGGCTGCGATGGCTGGAATGGCCGAAGCATATTCCCTAGGCTTTGGTGAACCTGTGCCGATTTCCGCTGCGCACGGCCACGGCATCCATGATATCTACCTTTCTTTCAAGCAATATTTCCCCAAGGAAGAAGAAGCGATTGAAGACGACAATCGTGACATCATCGATTTCGATTCCATTGATGAGCTTGAAGGCGATGAGAATTTTGACTTTGCCAATATCGCTCCCGCCGATGATGACACCAAGCCATTAAAGATAGCCATCGTTGGTCGCCCCAATGCAGGCAAATCAACATTGGTGAATGCGCTGCTCAAGGACAACCGCGTGATGGTGGGGCCGGAAGCCGGGATTACCCGCGATGCCATCGCTGTTGACTGGGTTTACAAGGATCGCAATATCAAGCTGGTCGATACGGCAGGCCTGCGCAAGAAGGCCAAGGTTCAGGACAAAATTGAAAAACTCGCCGTGGAAGACACGATGCGTGCTATCCGCCTTGCCCAGATCGTTATCATGGTGATCGATCCTGAAACCATGTTTGAAAAACAGGATCAGCAGATTTGCGATCACGTGCTTAATGAAGGCCGCGCCCTCATTATCGCCGTCAATAAATGGGATCTTGTCAGCGACAAGAAACATATTCTCGAGGAACTGAATTATCTGCTTGAAACAGGCCTCGGCCAGGTGAAGAAACTTCCGATCGTGCCCATCTCCGCCCTTAATGGCCGTGGCCTCGACACGCTGATGGACGCCGTTTTGAACACTTACGGCGTTTGGAACAAGCGTATTTCGACATCAAAGATGAACCGCTGGCTCGCCGCCCGCGAAAGCCAAAACCCTGCCCCGCTCGTTGGTGGCCGTTCGAACCGCCTAAAATATATGACGCAAATCAATATCCGCCCGCCGACCTTTGCGATGTGGGTTTCGCGTGCTGGTGAGATGCCCGATACCTACAAGCGTTACATTGTGAATGCCCTGCGTGAAGATTTCGATTTGCAGGGCGTGCCTGTGCGCCTTTTGATCCGCGCCTCGAAAAACCCTTTTGCCGATTGATGCCATGACACAAAACGAACAATGGATAAAATGCGCTAAACCGGAAGTGGGAGATATTCTCCGCTGGAAGGAACCGCTATGGGCAGCGCCGAACAAACCACGCGGCAAACCCGATCAGATTGGTGAGCAGATGGTTAGCGCGGAAATGACGAGCGAAGGTGAATTGCTGGAATTTGTTGTCCGCAGCGCTGAGAAACTTTCGGGTACAGCTGAGGCTGTAACCAAAATCAAGCCTGGCGACCTGATCCGCCGCAAATCTACGAGCATCGCCAAAGGCGATTGCCAGAAACTGCTACAGGAGTAACCCATGCCAACAGGAAGCGTCATTTTGTTCAAGGCCGACAAAGGCTATGGTTTCATCCGCCCCAAAGACAGCGAAAATTCAAAAGACAATGTCTATGTCCATATCTCCACGCTGCAGGAAGCCGGAATTGAAACACTGACTGTGGGCCAACGGGTCAGTTATGAACTCCACACGGAAAACGAAAAAGTTTCTGCGGTTGATATCGCGTTACTTGACTGATGGAATGGCGATAGTTTCGCCGTTCTTCGTACAATCATCCTTCACCAGATCAATGAAGTAAGAAACGATATCATCGGGATGCGGGCGAATAGCCGGATCCTCACCTGGGTAAGCCTGCGCACGCATCGCGGTGCGAACACGGCCCGGATCCAGAATATTCACCTTTACATTGCTATTGGCGCATTCAGCGGCATAGACCTTAGCCAACGCTTCTAGCGCCACCTTGCTCACGGCATATTCACCCCAATAGGATTTCAAATCCTTTGTGATACCAGATGTCACGAACACAACGCGGCCAGCATCGGAGGCCTTAAGCAATGGATCAAGCGTACGGATCAAACGGAAATTCGCCATCACATTTAGATTCATAACTTGCTGAAATTCATCAGGCTTTAAATGGCCGAGCGGAGCAAGCGTGCCCAGCATCGCAGCATTGCCGATGAAAATATCAATCTTGGGGAAGTGCTGGTGCAATGTAGGCCCAAGTTGATCAAGCGCATCGAGCTCAAAGAGATCAAGCGGCATAAGGGTTGCCGTGCCGCCCAAAGCCTTGATTTCATCGTCGATTTTTTCAAGACCCCCAATGGTGCGGGCAATCAGAATGACATGTGCACCCTGACGCGCCAGTTCCTTGGCCGCTGATGCGCCAATGCCACGTGAAGCGCCTGTAATAACGGCGGTCTTACCAGAGAGAATTTTATCAGTCATCAATGGATACCAGCATTTTGGCGGTTGCTTTGGCCTTTACTTTCGGCGTGGAGCAGCCCGCGATGTTATCAACCAGTTCTACGGCATAGTCGCCAGTGAAGCAGGCATCGCAATATTGCGGCAAGTCGTTGTTACGCTTGGTTTCGCCGAGCGCCTGATAAAGCCCATCAACAGAAATATAGGCAAGGCTGTCTACGCCAATATGTTCCCGAATCTGTTCTACGGAATATTTATGCGCCATCAGTTCTTCCGTTGATGGTGTATCAATTCCGTAGAAACAGCTATGCGTTGTTGGCGGTGACGAAATGCGCATATGAACCTCTTTGGCACCAGCAGCGCGAACCATTTCAACAATCTTGCGTGATGTCGTTCCACGCACGATGGAGTCATCGACCAGAACCACGATCTTGTCTTTCAGGTATCTCTTGTTGGCATTGTGTTTCAACTTCACGCCAAGATTACGAATCTGCGCGGTCGGTTCAATAAACGTACGGCCAACATAATGATTGCGGATGATGCCAAGTTCAAACGGAATACCCGAAGCCTGCGAATAACCGATGGCAGACGGCACCCCGGAATCCGGCACAGGCACGATCACATCGGCATTCGCAACTGGACTCTCCTTGGCCAGAACCGCACCGATGTTTTTGCGCATCTCATAAACCGATTCCCCTTCCATAAAGGAATCTGGACGGGCGAAATAGATATATTCGAAAATACAGAAGCGCGAAGCGGTTTTGGCGAAGGGCTTTAACGTACGCATCCCTTGCTTATCAACAATCACCATTTCGCCGGGTTCGATATCGCGGATAAATTCGGCGCCGATAATATCGAGGGCGCAAGTTTCAGAGGCGAGGATTTTTGCGCCGGCAAGTTGGCCGAGCACAAGTGGGCGGATACCAAACGGATCACGCACGCCAATCAACATGTCATCGGTTACGGCGACAAGGCTGTAAGCACCTTTGATTTCATTGACAGCATCGATGAGCTTATCAACCGCGCCATCTTTGCGCGATGTGGCCATCAAATGAACGATCACTTCGGTATCAGAAGAGGATTGAAACAGCGAGCCCTTGTTCACCAGTTCTTCGCGTATGGTCGCGGCATTGGTGAGGTTCCCGTTGTGAGCGACGGCAAACCCACCGAGCGCGAGATCAGCATAAATTGGCTGGACGTTACGAAGCGAAGCCTCACCCGTCGTCGAATAACGGTTGTGCCCTATGGCGGCGTAGCCCTTCAGGCGTTCAATAACTTTCGCCTTGCTGAAGGTCGCATCGACAAGGCCCATGGCTTTATGCGTGTAGAATTCATTGCCATCGAAGGAAACGATACCGGCGGCCTCTTGCCCACGGTGCTGAAGCGCGTGAAGGCCAAGGGCTGTCATGGCGGTTGCTTCGGGGTGTCCATAGATGCCGAACACACCGCATTCTTCATGAAGCTTGTCATCGTCGAACGGGTTGTTGTTCATGTCATCCATGTCTTGTTCCATTACTGGTTGATCGCCGGTTCGTTAAATAATTCTTCCAGCTTGTCCCGCTGTTCGTCCTGATAGCCTTCTTCGCCCGGCTTCTTATCGTCGATCACAGGAATTTCTTCTATCTTTTCGTCTTTCTTATCACCGGCGAGAATATCGCTCTGCTCCAATTTCTTTTTGAACTGGTCATCGGCTTCTTTTTTAACGGTTTCATATTCAGGCAGATAATCCGCCATCGCCGCCGAAACCTTCTCGATTACAAAATGTGTCTGGCTATCCTTGAACAATTCTTCTTTGTTCTTGGGCGGAATCAGAACGTTCAAAGGCATATAGATCAGGCCCAGCAAAATCAAAGCCCGGGCAATCCCAAAAACAACGCCAAGCGTACGGTCAACAGGGCCAAGACCAACGGCCTTGGCCGCACCGGAAATAAAATAGGTCAGAATATAAAGAACGACGACGACGGAGATAAAGATGGCGCCGTAGGTGGTGGCATCGGCCGCAAATTCCATCGGAACGATGCCAAATAGCTTATCCACATCTTTGCCATCTTCGATTCCGAACCAGGTACGGACGGTGGGAGCAAACATTGGCCCAAAGACAACGGCTGCGATAATTCCGCCGACGACCCCCGCAATGGTGAGAACTTCGCGAATGAATCCGCGCATGAAAGAAATCAGGGCGGAAACAAGGACAATAACGGCAACAACGATATCGACGATCATGACCTGAGTGATAGGCAAACGGCCC
>CAZUYV010000148.1:0-5012 GCA_964624435.1 uncultured Micavibrio sp.
CAACCATGCGGGCGAGGAAGGAAACCTGTTCGGTGCCTTGCCCATCCTCGAACATATGCGGGTCGCGGCTGCCGAAAGCGAGGACAGCGGGCGGTGTGTTCATGGAAATATCGACGCGGAGCAGGGCCTGTGATTGCACCAGTGTGTAGGCGCCGCCATAAATGGCCTCGATGCCGCTGATGTCGGATTGCAACAAAGTGTTGTTGCCTGCCATCCATTTGTCGATCGTGCCTTCAGGGACAACGCGGATGCCGCTGGTGAGCACATGGGGAATGTCATTGCCATTGGTTTCAACGACGAGAACGGCGATATCGGTATCGAGCATCGTCGCCATATCCATGGTGATGATCTGGATGAATTCTTCGAAATTATGGGCTTCGAGCAAGCGCAGGATAACATTCTGGATGCGCTGCTGGTTGTTCATGTTGGAACGGGCATTCTCGACAAGGGTGCGGGCGGTGCCCATCACGCGTTCCTTGTCGTTCTTCAAACGCTCGATCATGGCGGATTGAAAATCGCGGACATTTTTACCCTGCTCGCCCTTTTTCGGCGGGACGAGGTAATCATAGGCCTCTGGCCAGTCCTTCAGGAAAGACGGATTGTCTTTCAGGAACAGCAGGACATCCTCACCATCAATTTCTTTACCGTTTTTCACTTCAACCATCACATCAGACATGAATCAACATCCTTTCATCCGATTCTATCATGGGTTCCCGGAGACTTTCCCCTAAAATTTCCTCCTTTATTATTAAAAATCCTTTTCAAGCCTCCGGTTCTGTGTATTAGATTTATGTATTCTATGTATGAGTGGGGGAGTTTTCTATGTCCGTTGATGTTTCCGACTGGTCTACCCGTAAAAAATTGAAACACAGCTTGCTGCGCCGTGCCTTCACGGAAAATCGCGGTAGCGAAGTGATCCTTCTGATCCAGTGGCGTCTTGCCATGGAACATCACAAGAATGCCGATGGCGTCAAGGCCGCGCGTGATTTTGAACTTGAAAATGCTGGCCAGCCGCGCGCACTCCGTTCCCTCAATCTTATTTCCAAATCGATGGGCTTTTCCACTATCTACAAAGACACGGTTGTACCGCCCAAAGAAAAAACCGCCGATATTTATATCAAGCCCGGTTTTTTAGAGCGTGTTCTTGAAAGGGCTGCTGCGCCGATGCTGCCGGTTTATGATTATTTGAATACAACAAGGCCGGATGAACGTATTTCATTTTCCTTCACCCGTCTTACCGACATTCTTCATGATTTCTCACAAGACAACATCATGTTGCGTTCCATCATCGTCCGTGACCGTATGGAAGAAGCCATTGAAAACCTCCGCACCATGCCGGTCGCCAGCAATGACAAGGCAATGATGACAACCGCTGAAGAAGCTGTAAACATTCGCCCTGCGTATAACGATAATGAAGAGGCGTTGTCTGCGGATGAATTTGTGTCCAATGCAGTCACTGACTTCTTTGATGAAGATCCCACCAATGATCCGGTCCATGAAGAAATGGCGGCGTTGGCTGCGCGTCACAAAGGCCCTAAATTTGGCTGGCAATAAAAAACGGAGCCCGAAGGCTCCGTTTTGATTTTTACAGGATCGACTGGCCTGTTTTTTTCCAGTCATCGACGAATGTTGCCAAACCTTTGTCCGTCAGCGGGTGGTTATAGAGCTGCTTGATAACATTGGCAGGGCAGGTCACAACATCGGCGCCCATCTTGGCGGATTCGATGATGTGCATCGGGTGGCGAACAGAGGCCACGAGGACTTCGGTATAGAATTCAGGGTAGTTGTTATAGATCGTCACAATGTCGGCGATCAAACCCATACCGTCCTGCGCGAGGTCATCGAGGCGGCCAACGAACGGCGATACGAAGGTCGCACCGGCCTTGGCAGCGAGGATCGCCTGCGCTGGTGAGAAGCACAAGGTCACATTGACCATGCGGCCTTCGTCCGACATTTCTTTGCAGACTTTCAAACCGGCTGGCGTCAACGGAACCTTGATCGCGACATGCTCGGCAATCTGGGCAAGGCGGCGGGCTTCTTTAATCATTGTTTCATAATCGGTGCTTGCCACTTCGGCGCTGACCGGGCCATCGACGACGGCGCAGATTTCTTCGATCAGGGGAATGAATTGCTTGCCCGATTTCGCAATCAGGGAAGGGTTGGTTGTGACGCCATCAAGAAGGCCTGTGGAGGCGAGTTCTTTGATCTCGTTGATGTCGGCAGTATCGACGAAGAATTTCATGATGGGCATATCCTTTTGCTTAAATGGGAATGATGGGGAGATTCCTAATGCCCATGGAGCAAAAGGGCAAGCGGAAAAACCCTATTTTATATCCAGAATAAAGTTTTCCGGCGGGGGAAGAAGCTTTTGTTGCGGCGAAGAATTGCTATTCCTTATAATGATTCTCATGCAATTCTCGGCGATTTCAGGACGGGACTCAAAATAATTTATAATGGTGGAAGAAAAATGCAGCATGATGGTGCCGGGATCATAAACAATATCCAATGTGGCTCTTTCTTCATCGGAAAGCTTGTTTTTTTCTTCATTGTAATGTTTACGCAAGTTAATGCTCGGGATCAGGCGATAAATGTTACCTTCGACCACATGCTTAACTGACTCTTGCTCCAATAAATAATGATTGTTGCACTTCCCTAAATATTCAAGATGCATATGAAGAAAATGCATAACGTCTTTTGAAATCTGTATTGTGACATTACCACTCTGGTTCGCGATGTCGGCGGCCAATAGCATGAGATGGTTGGAAAGCCTTTCAAACATGGGCTTTTCGGTAAGGTGTGATTTCTTGGCTTCTTCCACCATGCGGGCAATTTCAAACCATTGGCTGGAAACGCGGTCGTGGGGCGATCCGCCATTCTTAACCCGGACTTTCGATACCGCCTTTTGCAGAGTGCCGAAATCCACCCCGTAATAATCCTGAGGGTTGTTTTTCATGTGTTCTTTCAAACGGCGAACTACTTCTTTGCCGAAATCATTCAACTCTGCGGTCATGACTCTCTCGTGTCGTTTTCATTTAACCCGGATTATGCTATCCGGTTGTTAAGCCCTTTTAGATTAGAGATTCTATAAATTATGTCAATCAAGACGGTGTTGGTACCATATCCCGTTGATCGGGCTTACGATTATGCTGTTCCGGAAGGGCTGGATGTCGGAGATGGCGATTACGTTATCGTGCCGCTGGGCACCCGGAATGTGATCGGAGTCGTTTGGGGCGATGGCGGGACCGAAAACGTCAAATCCTCAAAAATAAAAGACATTGTTTTAAAATATGACGTGCCACCGATGGCGTTGGCACAACGCAAATTTATCGACTGGTCGGCGCATTACACCATGACCGCGCTGGGATCGTTTTTGAAATTATCGCTGAGCGTTCCCTCGGCACTGGAACCACCCAAAGAGATCAAGGCGTTTCGTGCCTCCTCAAAAAAACTGGGTGAGGGACAATCGCTCTCTCCCAAACATGCATCGGTGATGAAGATCGCTGCGGATGGACTTGCGCGCCGTGCCTCTGAGCTTGCACGCGAAGCTGGCGTGTCGGCGGGCGTGATCAAAACGCTGTTCGATAAGGGCCTGCTTGAAGAAACGCATTTACAGGAACCGCCGCCTTGCCGCCGCCCCGATACAACTTTGGCCAGTGCGACATTGACACCGGCGCAACGCAAGGCCGCCGATCATTTGATCGCCTCCGTGCAAAAGCATGATTTTTCGGCAACACTGCTCGATGGCGTCACAGGATCGGGTAAAACCGAAGTGTATTTTGAGGCTGTGGCGGCGGCGCTGGAGAAGAGACAACAGGCCCTTATTCTATTACCTGAAATTGCGCTCTCGAATGCTTTCCTCGCGCGGTTCAAGGATCGGTTCGGTTGTGCGCCTGCGCTCTGGCATTCCTCGCTCTCCGATCATCAACGCAAAGTCACATGGCGCGGTGTGGCAAGTGGGGAGAGCCGCGTGGTGGTGGGTGCCCGTTCGGCCTTGTTCCTTCCCTATAAAGATCTCGGCCTGATCATCGTCGATGAAGAACATGATCCGGCGTACAAACAGGAGGAAGGCGTGATTTACAACGCCCGTGATCTGGCGGTTGTTCGTGCCTCGATGGGAAAAATTCCTATCGCGCTGGTGTCTGCCACGCCATCTTTGGAAACCATGCAGAATGTCTGGCTCGGCAAATACAATCAATGCCATCTGCCGGATCGTCATGGCGGTGCGGGCATGCCCGATATTCATTTGATCGATCTGCGCAAGGACAAACCGGATCGGCAGAAATTTATCGCGCCGTCTCTGGTCAAGGCTATCCACAAAACACTCGATGAAGATAAGGGGCAGGTGCTCCTGTTCCTCAACCGTCGCGGTTATGCACCGCTGACTTTGTGCCGCACCTGCGGCCACCGCTTTGAATGCCCGCGCTGCACGGCCTGGCTGATCGAACACCGCAAAACCGGCAAGCTGCAATGCCACCATTGCGGATATGACACGCCGATCCCGGAAAAATGCCCATCCTGTGGAGATCAGGATTCTCTCGTCCCCTGCGGTCCGGGTGTAGAGCGCATCATGGAAGAAGTCAAAGAACTCTTCCCCGAAAAAACTGCGAAGATATTATCGAGCGATACGGCAACCACGCATGATCAGCTCCGCGACATCCTAGCCGATATCCGCGATCACAAAATCGATATAGTCATCGGCACGCAGATCATTGCCAAGGGCCACCACTTCCCCAAACTCACTTGCGTGGGCGTGATCGATGGTGATCTTGGTTTGGCGGGGGGGGATCTTCGTGCCTCCGAACGCACTTATCAATTGCTGCATCAGGTTTCGGGTCGGGCGGGGAGAGAGGCAGAGAAGGGGCATGTCTATTTGCAAACCTATCAGCCGGATGCCCGCGTGATGCAGGCGCTGGCCGATGGTGCCCGCGATGATTTTCTGGAGGTCGAGGCCGGGCAGCGCGAAGCTGCCAACATGCCGCCATTCTCCCGTCTTGCCGGGATTATCGTCTCGG
>CAZUYV010000149.1:0-4972 GCA_964624435.1 uncultured Micavibrio sp.
CAGCGAGCAGCAGCGACCATTACTACCCTTCCGGTGTTTATTATGATTTCGCGATTGCAGGCGGTGATTCCAAAGGACCGCATAACAGTCATCTTGCCGCGCTTGCTGCGGGCAGCAATTGCACGGTTTATATTTCCGAAAAGGAGTGAGGCCTAAAGGCGCGCGCGGGATTTGAGGGCGGTGGCAATGGTGGAATCGTCCAGATATTCCAGCGCCCCGCCAACCGGCATGCCATGCGCCAGCCGCGTGATGTGGATGCTGAGGTCACCAACCCTGTCCATGATGTAATGCGCGGTGGATTGACCATCGACGGTGGCGGGCAGCGCCAGCACCAGTTCGGTATAGGCTCCGTCTTTCAAGCGGGCTTGCAGCGTATCGATGGAAAGGTCATCCGGCCCAATGCCATCGAGCGCTGATAGAACGCCACCCAGCACATGATACTGGCCGCGATAGGACGCCGTGCGCTCTACGGCCCAGAGATCGGCCACAGTGCCGACAACGCACATCGTGACCTTGTCACGGGCTGGGTCGCGGCAGATGCGGCAAGGGTTGTTGGAATCAAGATTGCCGCAGCTATCGCAGGTTTCAATCGCAATCGCGGCTTCGCTCAAAGATTTGATGAGCGGGGCAAGCTTGCCCTCTTTCTGGCTGAGGAGGTGCAGCGCAATGCGTCGCGCCGAACGCCCCCCGAGGCCGGGGAGTGCGGCCAACTGGCGTACGAGGATATCGAGGGGTCCATCAAACATGAAGGGGCCTAATCATTGACCGCTTTGCGGCCCTTGGGATCCTTATAGCCGAACAGGTCATTGTCGAGCTTCAATCCTTTTTGCATGTTCTTCAGGACCACTTCCGTGGTTTCGCCTTGTGCATCGGTCACGCGCCAGCGTTCCAGTTCATACGGCACTTCGGAGAATACCAGTTCGATATGACCGACGGCGGGGTCATCCGATTGCACAACAGTCAGGTAAGTAAAACCGTCTTTTTTATAGATTTGCTGAACGGCGAGATCGCCATGCAGGCTCAGATCTTCCCGCAGCAAAAAGTCAGCGAGGGTCTGGCCGATAGGGGCGTTCGATTGTTCGCCCAGTTGCGAGTCATAGAAATAAATGAAAATCCCATCGGCCACGACGAAGTCTTTCACTTCGTTGTAATTGAAACGCAGCCTGCCCGGACGGTCGAGATAGAACTGGCCCGAAAGGCGAGAGCCGAGCGAAGATGTCTGGATGAAATCCGCCTTGGCGGTGTTTAAACCTTGCAAATAGGCTTCCGCTTTTTTGACATCGGCATCATTTGCCTTCACCTGGGCATGCGCCGGGGAGACCGCAAAAATCAGCCCTGCAAGGGCCAGCAAAAATACATGTTTCATAATGTCCGTTTTAAACGGGAATCGCGCCCAAAGAAAGGCGAAAAGAAGGTTTCCTTCGCCTAAAAGGAAATCGAATGCTTGTTGACCAGCGGCGGGCGGGCCGTGTCGTGGCCGAGGATCACTCTGGCGCAATAGGCCCCATGGGCCGCACAGTCCGCGATGGGCTTGCGATCCAGCCATCCTGTCAGGAATCCCGCCACAAACTGGTCCCCAGCACCGGTGGTATTCTTTGGGTTGGCAACAGGCTCAACCGGGTAATGGGTGACTTCGCCTTTCGTGACGAAGTAACAACCATTTTTGTTGGCTGACATCAGGACATCACAGTCCCAGCCTTTGAAGGCTTCGAGCGCTTCTTCAGGCGTCGCCGCCCCCACCACGGATGGCAGGTTTTCATGATTGCCGATCAGCAATTTCAATGTTTTTGCATCGGCCAGTGCGTGAATATGCTGCGCGTATTTCTGGCCGAATTCCTTATCCATCACTTTCATGGCGAGCGGGACGCGATTATCTTTTGCAGATTCAAATATGATTTTTGCAACATCACGATTTGACCCGAATTCAAAGGCGTAAACTTCCGCATAAATCAGGCTGGCTTTTGCCAAGAGGGCTTGATCGATATCATCGCTGCGCAAATCCCAGCTGGCCCCGTGGGTATAGGCAAAACTGCGTTCGCCATCAGGCGTAACCAGGACTGCGCATTGTGATGATTCCTGCTCGCCTGCCTCAACATCATACCCCACCGTGTAATCCTTGAACGATGCGCGGTAGAGAGATTCAAACCCGTCATTCCCAATTTTGCCAAAAAAATGCGTGGAAACGCCCGCCGTCGCGAGCCCGCAAAGCGTGTTGGCGACACAACCCCCGGGGATGGCATCGTAATGCTCCAATTCGGCCCGGATGCGTCCAAAGGTTAAATCATCGTATTTCTTGGCAAGGCCCTTGGGGACCTTATGCCGCAGCAAAAAATCATCCCCGACATGGGCGACAAGATCGATATTCGCTAATCCAATGCCGACAACTTCCATAAAAGGCATCCTACTTTTTTAAAAAACAGAGCAAACGAACTATTGAAGGGTCCGTAACATATTGAAATGATTGGAGTGAATTTAACGCTGTCCGACCAGAACATCGCGTTTGCCGACATGGTTGGCGCGTCCGACTACGCCCTGTTTTTCCATCTCTTCGATGATGCGCGCGGCGCGGTTATAACCGATCTGCAGATGGCGCTGGATAAAGCTGGTCGATGCTTTTTGTTCGCGGGCAACAAGGGCCACGGCATCGTCATACAGCTCATCACATTGTTCGCCGCCTTCACCGTCTTCACCTTCGCCGTCGAAGTTGCCTTCGGTAATGTCTTCAATATAACTGGGCTCGGCCTGGCTTTTTAGGAAATTCACGACATTTTCGACATCGGCATCGGAAGAATAGGGGCCGTGAACACGCTGGATACGCCCGCCAGAGGCCATATACAACATATCGCCCATACCCAGCAGTTGTTCCGCTCCGCCTTCACCCAGGATAGTGCGGGAATCGATTTTGGATGTGACGGCGAATGAAATACGGGTCGGGAAGTTCGCCTTGATAACCCCGGTGATAACATCCACCGATGGGCGCTGTGTTGCCATCAGAAGGTGAATCCCGGCGGCACGGGCCATCTGGGCAAGGCGCTGGATCGCGCTCTCAACGTCTTTTCCGGCAACCAGCATCAGGTCCGCAAACTCGTCCACGATCACGACGATGTAAGGCAGGTCGGTGAGGTCGAGCGGCTGTTCTTCATAGACAGGTTTGCCGGTCTCGGGATCAAAGCCGGTCTGCACTTTGCGCATCAGCACTTCGCCTTTTTTGCGCGCTTCGGCAAGGCGGGTATTGTACCCATCGATGTTGCGCACGCCGAGTTTGGACATCGCGCGGTAACGCTCTTCCATCTCGTTTACCACCCATTTCAGCGCAACAATCGCTTTGCCGGGTTCGGTAACGACAGGGGCCAGAAGGTGCGGAATATCGTCATAAACCGAGAGTTCGAGCATCTTCGGATCGATCATGATGAAACGGCATTTTTCCGGCGGCAGACGGTAGAGCAGCGACAGGATCATCGTGTTGATGGCAACGGATTTACCGGACCCTGTTGTCCCTGCAACAAGAAGGTGCGGCATGCGGGCAAGGTCGGCGATAATCGGCGCACCGCCAATATCTTTGCCGAGGACGAGGGGCAATTTTGCTGTGTGTTTTTCGTAGTCGCGGGTGGCGATCATTTCACGCAGGAACACGGTCTCACGCTTTTTGTTTGGCAGTTCAATCCCGATCACATTACGGCCCGGTACCACGGCGGCACGGACGGATACGGCGGACATGGAACGGGCAATATCATCCGCAAGGCCGATAACACGCGATGTCTTTGTGCCCGGTGCGGGTTCAAGTTCGTACAGTGTAACAACAGGGCCGGGGTGGATATTGGTGATTTCACCTTTGACGTTGAAATCCTGCAGAACGTTTTGCAGCAGCTCGGCATTCATTTTAAGGACTTTTTCGTCGACCTTCATCGCATGATGGTCTTCATCGGGCTCCTGCAGCAAATCAAGGCCGGGCAATTCCCATTCGCCGCCGTCAAACAGCTGGAATTTCTTCTGGCGGCCGCCACTGACCTTGGTGGTTTGCTTGGTTTTTACAACGCGAATCCGGGATGGTTCTTCTTCCTCGTCATCCTCATCTTCATATTCTTCGTCTTCATCAGACTCTTCTTCCTCATCGGATTCTTCGTCATCTTCCTCTTCGCCATCCTCATCTTCTTCCTCCTCATCTTCATCATCTTCGGATTCGAGGACGATTTCTTCGTCATCCTCGTCCCGGAAACGTGGGGGAATCAGTGGGCGGCGTTTGGGTTTGTCTTCGACAACATAATCATCGTCGGTGTGGTGGCGGATCCAGCCTACAAAGGCAGCCCCGGCATCATAGAGGGCATAAGCCCCTGCCATCACGATGTTGATAAGAAGGGCACAAACCCAGCGTATTTCAGCAAGGCCGATCGCGAAGGCAACGCACAGGAAACTGAAGGCAAGGAAACCCCATGTCCCCGCCATGATCGGGAATATGTTGCGGCCCCCTATAAGATCAGTAGAAGCCTGCAAAACTTTCATCCCGCCGCTGCCACCCAGTGTTGCCTGTGGTGCCCAGCCGCCGGAAGACATGCCGGCAAAGGCTGCCGCCGCCGCTACTGCTGCGAAAACGCAGCAGGCAAAGCGCAGCCAGAAAGGGGAAAGGGATCGACGTTGCAGCATCGCCGCGCCCCAGCACACGAAACACGCGCCGAACACGCAACCGCCAAGGCCGATTGTCTGCAGCAAAAGATCAGATACCTTTGCGCCCGATGCGCCCATCCAGTTCTGAATCCCCTGCGTCGATGTCGCGGCTGTGTTGAAGGAAGGATCGGCCTGATTGTAGGAGGCGATGGCGAGTAGGATAAAGCCGCCACCGATTAAGAACGCGATACCCGTCAGATCGACAATTCGTCTTGCGACAAAGGCCTGAACAGGATCGGGGAAAATGCGGGCGAGGCGGCTTTTGGAATTACGTTTGACTTTGTACTTGCTGGCCATGGCAATCTTACTC
>CAZUYV010000150.1:0-4953 GCA_964624435.1 uncultured Micavibrio sp.
CCACCAGCACCGGTTCCGCGTCGCATCAGGTTCTGTCTGCTGCCGATGAGCTATCACGACAATCGACCATCCTGCGGGATGAGTTCGACGACTTTATCCGCGACGTGGCCGCGGCCTAAAAAACAAAAACCGGCTTTCACAGCCGGTTTTTTTCGTCTTATTTTTGAATTACGCGCGGATATTCTGCGCGACGACGATGCCGTAATCCGTGGCAACCTTTGTCAGACCACCCTGCGCTGCTTCGCCCGTTGCCTGATAAATCCATTCAGATCCTATCCGCTCCAGTGAGCCTATCACCAGTGCCGTACCGTTGCCCATATCACCATCCAGTTCAAACCGGAATGTTTCGAGCGTGGTAGAGTTGTTGACGATGCGGAAATACGCATTCTTGACCATTGAGAAATTGTTGTTGTTCATATCGAGGTCATAGATGGAGAGTGTAAAAACAATCCTGACCACTTCGAACGGTAGGGCCATCAGGTCGATAATAACCTGTTCGTCATCACCATCGCCGGCACCAGTACGGGAATCCCCCATATGCTTGACGGCTCCGTCACGACCAACCCTGTTGTTGTAGAAAACAAAATCTTCATCAACAACGGTTTTATCGTTTTTATCGAGCAGAAAAACCGAAGCATCAAGATCAATAGGGTCGCCTTCAAAGCGTTTTAAGTCCCAGCCGATTCCAACGGTAACTTCACGAATAGTGGGGTCAAGGCGACTGATATTGATCTGTTCGCCTTTTTTGACGCGGATCATGGAAGGCTCGCCACGCGTGGCAAAATCATCATCGCCTATATCGTCGCCATCATAAAGTTCATCGTCCTGATCGGTCATGTCTGCCTTCCCAAATGATTTATCCAGTATACCGCAAGCCAGGGTAAAAGGAAATTACTCGTCTTTTTGACCGTTTTCCCATTGCAAACCATAGCCGAACGCACGGTCCATCTCGGCATGGCCCGGATAATATTCTAAAACGGAGGTCATCTTGATCCCACCCCGGACATTTTCGAGGCTGGCAACAGCACAGAGCGCGAGTTGCCCCTTGCGGGCATTCAGCGTCACGACCATGGGCTGTTCACCCGGAACGCGGACCTGCACCTGCGGCCGTACCGAAGCCCAACTGCGGGCCCCCTGATAGATGTAGACATACAGCAAGATGCGGTCGATCTCGTTCCAATGCGCGCCATTCACAAGGATGGTCTCATCCGGCCCCGTGCGATCGCCGCGCCGTTCATCGCCAGATAGGAAAATATAAGGGGTTTCCTCCAGCATGCCGTGGCTTTCGCCAAAGGCCTGCATTCCGCCCCGCATGTTGTTTTTCAACTCGTACAGGCAGCCAAGGTCGAGATCGACTCCTGCCTTGATAATGGTTTTCTTGAAAAAACGCTTAAGGAAGCTCTTTTCACGGACCACCGGAACATTGTCCCAGGCAACGCCGATTTCAAAATTGGGCATCCCCCCTGCTGGCGGGTTAACGATGGCGGTTTCGCCGGGCCGGGACAGGAAAGCGGAGGCCTGATTGGCGTCATCCCGGCTGATATAGCCGACCGCGCCAAGACCGCCATGACGGGAAAATTCGGCCCGTTCTCGGTTGGCTTCGTTGATGGAATTCTGGGAACCGCCGGAGGTATCGGACATGGCTAAAACCTTTCTTTCCCTTTTGGTATTTCCTATGCTAAATCATGCCCGTCCAAAAGCAATGACCAAGGGTAAAATTAAGGAAAATACTATGGCTTCCTATCAATATGTCTACGTGATGAACGATCTGAAGAAATCCTATCCGGGCGGGAAAAACGTCCTGAACGGGATTACGCTCAGTTTCTATCCCGGCGCGAAAATCGGCGTTCTCGGACCCAACGGCGCGGGTAAATCGACGCTGCTCAAAATCATGGCCGGCGTGGACAAAGAATTCCAAGGCGAAGCTTGGGCCGACAAGAACGCGAAAGTAGGTTATCTGGCGCAGGAACCTCAGCTCGACCCAACCAAAAATGTTTTTGAAAACATCATGGAAGCCCTGAAAGATAAAAAGGCGAAACTCGATCGCTATAACGAGGTGGCCGGGTTGATGGCCGATCCTGACGCTGACTTCGATGCGCTGACGGAAGAGATGAGCCGTCTGCAGGATGAAATCGATGCTGAAAATTTGTGGGAAATGGAACGCGATGTCGAAATGGCGATGGAAGCATTGCGCTGCCCGCCTGCCGATGCCGATGTAACACACCTCTCTGGCGGGGAACGCCGCCGTGTCGCCCTTGCCCGTTTGCTACTGGAAAAACCAGATCTTCTTCTACTCGACGAACCGACCAACCACTTGGATGCAGAATCCGTTGCATGGTTGCAGCGTCACCTGAACGAATATAAGGGTTCAGTTGTCATGGTAACCCACGACCGTTACTTCCTTGATAATGTCACGGGCTGGATTCTCGAAGTCGCCAATGGCCGCGGCATTCCTTACGAAGGCAACTATTCCGCCTATCTCGATGCGAAGCGCAAACGTATGGAACAAGAATCAAAAGAAGAAGATGATCGTTCCAAAACATTGGCCCGCGAACTGGAATGGATGCAGCAGACACCAGAAGGCCGCCGCAAAAAATCCAAGGCTCGTATCGCTGCCTACGATAAGCTTCTGGAAGAATCGCAGAACACCACGGTTCGCGGTACGCAGATCGTTATTCCAACGCCTCCGCCGCTCGGCCAGAATGTGATCGAAGTCAAAAACCTGAAAAAGGGATTTGGCGACCGTCTCCTCATTGACGATCTGTCCTTCAAACTGCCAGCCGGGGGTATTGTCGGCATTATCGGCCCGAATGGCGCCGGGAAATCCACCCTCTTCAAGATGATTACGGGCAATGAAAAGCCGGATGAAGGTACGTTTGTTGTCGCCGACACTGTCAAGCTCGGTTATGTCGATCAAAGCCGCGATGCGCTGGATGCGAACAAGAATGTCTGGGAAGAAATTTCGGATGGTATGGATCTACTCCAGCTTGGAAAAATCCAGATGCCATCGCGGGCCTATGTTGCGGCGTTTAATTTCCGCGGCACCGACCAGCAGAAAAAAGTCGGCACGCTGTCAGGCGGGGAACGAAATCGCGTTCACCTTGCCAAGATGTTGAAATCCGGCGCCAACGTTCTCCTGCTCGATGAACCGACCAACGATTTGGATACGGAAACATTGGGCGCCTTGGAAGAAGCCTTGGAAAAATTCGCTGGCTGCGCCGTCATCATAAGCCACGATCGTGCCTTCCTTGACCGTCTTGCAACGCACATCCTCGCTTTCGAAGGTGATTCGCATGTTGAATGGTTTGAAGGCAACTATGAGGATTACGAGAAGGACTTCCGCCGCCGCATGGGACATGATGCCGATACACCGCACCGGATTAAATACAAACCTTTGCGCGCCGCGTAATCATTTTTAAAAACCCTCTCGCAGTAGAGGGTTTTTTATTCCAGATAACATAGTGCGGAGACGAATTTGCCGCCACCCAGCAGGATCGTCAGGATATTGCGGATACCGCCTGTCGTCTGGCTCGGTGCATTATACCCCTTACATTCGGCAAGCGTTGCATTGGGATTACCCGGCAGAGTTGCAAACTCTGCTTCACAACATTGTACGTTCGCATTCGCGCAGGCCTTCTTACAGGCACCAAGATTGGTTTTTGTCAGATTTTGCGGGGATGACCCCGTGCAGGTGGTAAAAACGAAAGATTCACATTTTGTGACTTGTCCCGGATTTGTAATGCTTGCTACTGCATCATCAACATATTTTTTGGTGACAGCATCCGTATCGGCGGTGGGGGTTGCCAATCTGACAACCTTGCTATTCATCATATCAATCAGGCCATTCATTTTTATATTCGAGAGAAATTCAATGGATGTCGCACTGGCAGTAAGGGGCTGAAGAAAATCGGTTTTTATTTTTGGCAATTCCCCCACCCCACCTGCGGCAAGCGACAATTTCTGGGTCTGGGCATTAAAAGATAATTGCTCATCACCATCATCATCCTTCACTGACAGGTTTTTGTGAATTTCAGCGACCTGTGCGTCCGTTTCATTGAGACGCCAGAGACCGCCAGACATAACTTCCGCCTCGGAATAGGTATATCCCAAAATGATATCGTCATTGCCGACCGGCGAAACGAGGTAGTCACCCTGTCCTTCATTGTTACAGATGGTTTGAAACACGCGGTCAGGGCCCGATGATAGCACCGCTAGTACAATGTTATTACGTGTAATGCTGCCGGTCAGGCGTTTGGGTGTGGTCCCGCAATCTGCATGCAAGCGTTGTGCCCCATGATCCCAGGAACAATAGCCAAAATTGTTCCCCCAAGGGTCCATCTGCGCCGCCCCGATTGTGGTAGGCAGTAACCCGCCCTGAACAGGCGCGGGCTTTCCAGCGGGATCGGCCCATTCAACAGGCTCCACGGCACCATCGCCATCACAATCACCATTCTGCGTATCCGCCGCAATAATCGCAAGCTTGCCTGCGGCGATCATGTTGTTTTCGGCGACTGTACGCCTCGTAATTTCGTTCATCGCCCGGACAGGCCCTTTCAGCATGGTCATGGCGGCAGCCCCTAGTATCCCGACCATAGCAATCCCGGCAAAAAGAGTGAAAATCACACTTCCCGCCTGTTTTTTTGGATATTTTGTAGAACGGAAAGACATGAAGTACCTTTTTGGCAATAAAATCAGGTTATCCCCTGATATAATCAGATTCTATTTTAGTAATATGATGAAATAAAGGAGTGAATACTCATATATTATGCTGAAATACAGTAGTATTTATTTCATATACCAAAGAACATGCCACTTTTTATTGTGGTTAATAGTTTAATACTATGGTCTTCACCGCTACATTAGCGGCCCATTTTCAAACTGGATTTTCGCCTATGTCTCCCTGCCCCAATTTTGCCCGAATTGGCAAAAGCGACCCCGGCTATGCTATTATTT
>CAZUYV010000151.1:0-4940 GCA_964624435.1 uncultured Micavibrio sp.
ACCCTGATGAAGTCGTGGCCGATGGCGCAGCGATTCAGGGCGGCGTTCTGCAAGGTGACGTGAAAGACGTTCTCCTGCTCGACGTTACACCGCTTTCGCTCGGTATCGAAACACTCGGTGGCGTGTTCACACGTTTGATCGACCGTAACACCACGATCCCGACCAAGAAGTCGCAGACCTTCTCGACGGCGGAAGATAATCAATCCGCCGTGACGATCCGCGTCTTCCAAGGGGAACGTGAAATGGCGGCGGACAACAAGCTGCTGGGTCAATTCGACCTAGTCGGCCTGCCCCCTGCTCCACGCGGCGTTCCTCAGGTTGAAGTTACATTCGACATCGACGCGAACGGTATCGTTCACGTCACGGCCAAAGACAAAGCTACAGGCAAGGAACAGCAGATCCGTATCCAGGCCTCGGGTGGTTTGTCCGATGCCGATATCGAGAAGATGGTGAAAGATGCTGAAGCCAACGCCGACACTGATAAGAAGAAGCGTGAGCTGATCGATGCCAAGAACCAAGGTGAATCGATGATCCACCAAACTGAAAAATCGCTGAAAGAAATGGAAGCGCAAGTGTCTGCGGAGGATCGCAAGGCCACCGAAGATGCAATTGCCGATCTTCGCTCCGTTCTTGAAGGCGAAGACAAAGCCGCTATCGAGGCCAAGACACAGGCCCTGATGCAGGCATCTATGAAAATCGGTGAGATGGCCTACCGCAAAGCACAGGAAGAGCAAGCCGGTGCGCCGGACAATGCCGCCCCTGGCGATGAAGGCGGTCCTTCGGCGAATGGTGCATCCGATGATGTGATCGATGCCGATTTCACCGAAGTCGATGACAGCAAAAAACACTAATCCATAACTCTTGTGATAAGAGCGAAGCCCCTTCCGCTTCGCTCTTTTTCACGCTAAGGTTGGCTCGATTATGGCAGATTATTACGAAACTCTCGGGGTTGAAAAAGGCGCAAGCGCGGATGAGCTGAAAAAAGCTTACCGCAAGCTCGCCATGCAATATCACCCGGATAAAAACAAGGACGACAAGGCCGCCGAGGCCAAGTTCAAGGAAATTTCCGAGGCCTATGACGTCTTGAAAGACGATCAGAAACGCGCGGCCTATGACCGTTTTGGCAAAGGCGCGTTTGATGGCTCTATGGGCGGCGGCGGGTTTAGTCCCGGCGGATTCAGCTCGGCCGGTTTCGGCGGCGCCTTCTCCGACATTTTCGAAGACATGTTTGGCGATATGATGGGCGCACGCGGCGGGGGCCGCAGTGGCGGTTCCACCACCATGCGTGGTTCCGACCTGCAATATGCCCATGACATCACGCTCGAAGACGCCTTTAAAGGCAAAGAAGTCACGATCAAAATTCCCGTCAATGACACCTGCGATAAATGTCATGGCTCGGGCGCTGAGAGTGGCAAGGGCGCGGAAGAATGCCCTACCTGTCATGGTTCTGGCCGCATGCGTGCGCAACAGGGATTCTTCACCATCGAACGCACCTGCTCCACTTGCGGCGGCGCGGGATCGATCATCAAGGATCCTTGTAAAAAATGTAATGGCGCGGGCCGCGTCCGTAAGGAAAAAACCCTCAAGGTTCAGGTCCCCGGCGGTATCGATGCCGGCCGCCGTATCCGCCTCGCCGGCGAAGGCGAAGCGGGATTGCGCGGTGGTCCTTCGGGCGATCTTTACGTCCTTGTTAATATCAAGCCGCACAAATTATTCCAGCGTGACGGCAGCAACCTCTATTGCCGCGTGCCAATCCCGATGACCACCGCCTCGCTTGGCGGCGAGTTGGAAGTCGCTTCGATTGACGGATCGCGCAATATGGTGAAGATTCCGGCGGGCACTCAGACGGGCCAGCAGTTCCGCCTAAAAGGCAAAGGCATGTCGATCATGCGGTCTGATGCTCGCGGCGATCTGTTCATCGAAATCTTCGTGGAAACACCTGTCAATTTGAACACCAAACAAAAAGACATGATGAAGAAACTGGCCGATGATCTATCAACGGAAAAAAGCGGCCACTCCCCGGAATCCGAAAGCTTCATGAAAAAGATGAAGGATATCTGGACGGATCTAAAGAATTAGAAAGAGGCAATCATGTCCATCTGGTCCAGACAATACTCCCTGCAAGATTTGAACGATTTGCGCGGCGTTCAAAAAGAAAACATCAACAAACATCTGGATATCCAGATCACGGAAATCGGCGAGGACTATTTAAAAGGCACGATGCCGGTGGATGAACGGACAAAACAACCATTCGGCATTCTGCATGGCGGCGCGAGCTGCGTTCTTGCCGAAAGCCTTGGCTCTATCGCCGCATGGATGTGTATCGATGGGGACAAACAACGCGCCAATGGCTTTGAACTTCACGCCCATCATCTCCGCCCTGTCGATCACGGACATATCACCGCCATTTGTAAATCATTACATCGTGGCCGAACGATGCACCTCTGGCAGATCGATACATTTAATGACGAAGGCAAGATGAACTGCACTGTGCGCCTCTCCGTCGCCATTCGGGATATTGAATAGGCTTGACATAATAGGAATATTATCCTATTATGTTTTGGTATAAGTAAGGCCCAAACAAAGTCGTAAATGTCGTCCTACATTTTTTAAAACGAGGACAAACGAACTAATGGATGTCCTTGAAAAACAACGAAACCCAAAAATGGGTTGGAGGCCGGAATGAAAATAGGAATTGCGGGATATACGGGCCGGGTTGGCCAGTTGCTGGTAAAGGAATTGCAATCCGGCGCATGGGCGGATCTGGAATTCGCGGTGGGCAGCAGCCGGACCATTCATCCCGAACATTACCCATCCGAATCTTTTGCCGTTGTCACCGATGCGGATGAGCTGATGCAGGCCAGCGATATCGTGATTGATTTTACAACGCCCGAAGCCACGCTCGAAAATATTGCGGCCGCCGTGAAGGCGAATACGGCTCTCATCATCGGCACCACGGGACTTACGGCAGACCATGAAAAGGTGATCAAGGACGCCGCAAAGAAAATCCCCATCGTCTATGCCGCGAATATGAGTGTCGGCGTAAATCTGCTGCTCGTACTGGTTCAACAGGCCGCGGCAAAGCTCGGGCCTGAATTCGATATTGAAATTTTTGAATCGCATCACAAGAATAAGGTTGATGCGCCATCGGGCACTGCCCTCGCCTTGGGCAAGGCGGCACAGGCTGGGCGTGATGGCGGTGATTTCGTCACAGATCGCCAAGGAAAACGTAAAGTTGGTGATATAGGTTACGCCGTATCACGCGGCGGCGATGTCGTGGGCGAACATATGGTCACATTCTATGGAATGGGTGAACGGATAGAACTCGGCCACAAAGCTTCGGATCGTTCCCTCTTCGCGCGCGGCGCCTTAAAGGCCGCGCAATGGATTACAGGGAAAGATCCGGGCCTGTATTCGATGAGGGACGTTCTTGGCGTTTAAGAGGGGTAATATCCGTCATACCAATTGTAGGTAAAGCATATTCGGGTGGAAGAATTCTTATTTCCTCTTCAGGGACCCTGTAGAATTTTTTGGCTGAGCCCGCCGCGTTAAACATGTCATTGAGTTTTTCTGCGGCATCATCAAGATTTGCCTCACTGGCCTCAGCATGAAATACGTTATCAAGCTGCAGAGACAGCGTATCGAGATTGAAAAGAATATTGTTGTTATCGGTCATCACAAACACACCCTTAAATTAATTTCCATATTTATATTCAATTCTCGACTTTCTCGCAACAAAAATCACTCAAACCGAGGAAGAATAAGGATTTTCCTGATCTTTTAAGGTAAAAACGAACGATGACCAAGGACAAAATCCACGAATTTTTCACCCGCCTGCGCAAGGCCAACCCGGAACCGAAAGGCGAACTGGAATATACCAATCCCTTCACCCTGCTGGTCGCCGTGGTGCTATCGGCGCAGGCCACGGACAAGGGCGTGAACAAGGCAACCCCTGCCCTGTTTAAGGCCGCAGACACGCCTGCCAAAATGGTCAAACTCGGTGAAGAAAAGATCCGCGACTACATCAAAACCATCGGCCTGTTTAACGGCAAGGCAAAGAATGTTTTCGCGCTCTCCAAAATTCTGGTTGATGACCATAAAGGCGAAGTGCCGCGTACACGCGATGAATTGGTGAAATTACCGGGCGTTGGACGCAAAACCGCGAACGTGGCTTTAAACATCGCCTTTGGCCAGCCGACTATTGCCGTCGATACCCATATTTTTCGGGTTAGCAACCGCACCGGCCTCGCCCCCGGAGAGACGGTTGAGAAGGTAGAAGATAAATTGGAACGCGTGGTGCCTGCTGAATTCAAATTGCATGCCCACCATTGGCTGATCCTGCATGGACGCTATACCTGCCTCGCCCGTTCACCCAAATGCGCCGAATGCGTGGTTTATGATCTTTGTGCCTTCAAAAACAAGACCGCATAAACACAAAAAAAACCGGGCTTCTGCCCGGCTTTCTTTATCCCTAGGTAAGGAAACTTGTTTAATTACTCGGCAGCAACTGCTTTGCCTTCAAATGGCAGCTCTGCGCCGTATTCGTTGGTTTTACGAGGTTGCGATTTGTTTTCAACCTTGCGGCCGGAAGCATTCGCATTTTTTGCATCGAGCGGTGTGACTTTACCATCGATGCTGGAACCGGCTTCAACAGCAAGTTCTTTGTAAGTAATAGCACCAGTGATGGAACCGGAAGCCTTGATGGTCAGACGGCCACGCACTGTCAGGTCGCCTTCAAAGCGGCCAGCGATTGTGGCTTCATCGATATCAACAGTTCCGAAATAAGCACCGGACTCTGCAATCTCAAGAACGGAAGCGCCTTTCAGGGCAGCTTCAACCACACCTTCAACCACGAGGTGATCGCAAGACTCGATTTCGCCGGAGAGCGTGATGCCCTGACCGATATAGAGTTTGCGGCCCGAAGCTGGGTCATTGGCTGT
>CAZUYV010000152.1:0-4904 GCA_964624435.1 uncultured Micavibrio sp.
CGCCTGCTTTTTCACGGCGTTTATCGATGATGGCCAGATCGGTGTTCAGCTTTTTTGCCATCGCACGGGCGCGAACAACGCCGCCAACATCGGGCGATACAAACACTGTTTCTTCAGGTTTAAAATTCTGTTCCAGATGCGGGAAGAAAATAGGGGATGCGTGGAGGTTGTCGGTTGGAATATCAAAGAAACCTTGAATTTGTCCGGCGTGCAGTTCCAGCGTCAGAACGCGGTCAGCACCAGCAGCCGTGATCATGTTGGCGACCAGCTTGGCAGAGATTGGAGTACGTCCGCCTGTCTTGCGATCCTGACGGGCATAACCGAAATAAGGAATGACGGCGGTGATGCGGCGGGCGGAACCACGGCGCAGAGCGTCTATCGTAACCAGTAATTCCATCAAATTGTCGTTTGCGGGATAAGATGTCGATTGCAGGATGAACACATCCTCACCCCGAACATTGTCCATGATCTCCACAAACACTTCCATGTCGGAGAACCGACGGATACCGGCCTTGGCGAGTGGAATATTGAGATATTGGGATACGGCCTCGGCCAGGGGACGGTTGGAATTGCCGGCAATCAAAATCATGTCAGGTCCATGGCGTTAGGGGTGGTATAGGGCGGACTATAGAAAATTAGGCTGGTCTAAATCAACCTGATTCTACGGGTTGATCACAATTGCGGAAATCTGCCGCCCATAATCCGCCTCGGCGCGGTGCGTGGACCGCCGATAGCTGAAAAATGACCCTTCGTCGGCATAGGTATCAAGGCCCATCAGGCTGACCCGCCGCACCCCGGCCAAAGCCAGCCGCATGGCGATGTAGCCCGGCAGGTCAAACATCAGGTGGCCCTGTTTGCGGGCGGACATGAAGAACTTTTCTGCCTCTTCATGCTGGATCAAAAAGGGCCGGGCGAAATCCTCCTTCACCTCGTAGGAGGCCTGCATGATACAGGGTCCGACACAGGCGGTGATCGTTTCAGTCACAGCCCCAGCCTCTTCCATCTTTTCCAATGTCGCCTCGAGAATGCCTTTCAACGCACCGCCCCAGCCCGCATGCGCAGCAGCTATAACAGGCGCGCCATTCTTCTTTTTGCCCGTGAATAGAACAGGTCCGCAATCAGCCGTCAGTACACCCAGAATAAGCCCCGGTGTATCGGTGACAAAGGCATCGGCCTTGGGGCGATCAGGCCCCTGACCCAAAGGTGAATCGATAGTGAGGCAGTCGGCGGAATGGCATTGGTACAATGTTGAAACCGGTTCACCCGGCAGACCCAGTTGTTGCGCCACCAATGCGCGGTTCTGACTCACGCGGGCCGGGTCATCGGTCGTGCCAAGGGCACAATTCAGGCTGGCAAAAATGCCATCGCTAACCCCACCGGTGCGGCCGAAGAATCCGTAGGCAACCTGATCGGTGCATTCTGAGTCAAAGGCTGGGTCATGGAAAATTTTCATTAAAAACCTGCGAGTGAAATCTCATCATGGCATAGGGCGATCACTTTAAACAATCGCCCCATCTGATCGTCCTGCGTCAGGCGGCCCAAAGATGAGTCAATCTGACTCACCTGCTCCGGCGTCGCGGTGGCCTTTAATGCCTGCGCGCGGATTTCGATACCTAGCGTCTTTAAAAATGCGCCTTGGGGGATCACCTTGGTAGTAAAGACGCCCTCACCTGCGGCAACGTGCCCTACATTTTCGAAGTCTACATGGGCTGTCAGGTCGGATTCACCAGGATTTTCGAAGGGACTTTCGAAACGGTGCGAGCGAACAGCCTGAAAGGTGTTTCCTAACGCAGAAATCGCGTGCCCGTAATCAATAAAGAGCGCTGCACCTTTTTGTTTTTTCAGGATATTTGAAAGCTGCCTGATAAACTGGTTTAAGATCGGCGAAACCTCAAAAACCTCTCCGCTTTGTTGAAGTAAAATATGAGGAGGGACAATATCAAGCAGGGTCTGTGGGGCAACCACCATACCCTCACCCAGCGTATCGTTATGGGCGAGCCCGATGGTCGTTTCGAACCACCCCTTGTTCCACCTGACCTGCCGGATTGGAAGGGCATCGAGGAACTCATTCCCCACGAGAATGACTGGCGTGTCCGTGGGCAGGCCTTCCACCCCCTTTATCCAGACCGGGCCGTATCGGTTCAGCCTGACTTCCTGTGCTTTTTTGAGGACGGGACTCATCTCAATGAGGTGGAGTCGCATGGCATCATGAAAACCTGGAACGCTCCTGGTGGCACGCAAAGCGTCTTCCATCAACGTGCCCCTGCCCGGCCCGCATTCGACCAACGCAAAGGGCGATGGCCGCCCTAGCCTGTCCCACGCATCGGCAATCCATGCGCCGATCAGTTCGCCAAACATCTGAGATATTTCCGGCGATGTTGTGAAGTCGCCGCCCGCACCGAGCGGGTCGCGCGTCATGTAATAACCGTATTGCGGATGGCCGAGGCATAGCGACATATACTCGCCCAGATTCATCGGCCCGTGCTGATGAATTTGCCGGGCGATAATGTCAAACAGCGGGTTGGGCATGGCCTTTCCTTAGCGCCATCGTGATGAAGATGATACCGATCACGATCATAGGAATACAGAGCAATTGGCCCATCGTTGCTTGGCCGATAATGAAGCCGAGATACTCATCAGGCTCACGGAAAAATTCAACGAACATGCGGCACAAACCATAACCGACGAGGAACGCGCCGCCAATGATACCCGGGCGATTGCGGACCCATTCGCGATGCGCGAGGATAGAGAGAATAGTGAAAAGCAGAACGCCCTCGAGCGCGGCCTCATATAGCTGCGATGGATGCCGCGGCAAATCGCCGCCGCCCGGAAAAACCATGCCCCACGGCGCATCCGTAACACGCCCGTACAATTCGCCATTCACAAAATTCGCGATGCGGCCAAAGAACAAACCGATCGTGCAGCACAGCGCCATCAGATCACCTAGACGGAACATTGAGAATTTTTTCACGAGCGCATAGGTAATCAGCGCGATGATAACGCCGGAGGCGCCACCATGGAATGACATGCCGCCATTCCAGAGCTGGAATATCTCCATCGGATGCGAAAGGAAATACGCGGGCTGATAAAACAGCACATAGCCCAAACGCCCACCGAGGATAACGCCCATCACGGCGAAGGGAATAAAATCATCGATGTCTTCGAGGTTCGGGCGCTTGGGTGCATCTTTTGCCGCGATATAACGCGCATAGGCCCATCCCAGAAGAATACCGGCAAGATACGCCAGCGCGTACCAGCGTATATGGACAGGGCCTAGCGAGATCGCTATGGGATCAATATGCGGATATGTGAGTGCCATGAAGCGGGACTATAAGGTCCCCGCCCGTGAAAGAAAACCGTAAATTTGAGGTTATCTATAAGGATCAGTCTTGGAGAGGTAATCGCGCACATATTTGCCTATACCGTCTTCCAGTTCAGTGAAGGGCTTGGAATACCCCGCCCCCTTCAGCTTGGCCATGTCGGCCTGCGTGTAATACTGGTATTTGTCGCGCAGAGTAACTGGCATATCGGAATAGGTGATTTTGGATGGTTTGTTCGCGGCCTTGAAGGTGGCCTCGGCCAGATCCTTGAACGAGCGTGCCTTGCCCGTGCCCACATTGAACAGCCCGTTCACTTCCGGGTGATCATAGAGCCAGAGCATGACATCCACACAATCGCCGACCCAGACGAAATCGCGAAGCTGCCCGCCATCCTGATAATCCGGGTGGTGAGATTTAAACAGGCGCGCGGCGGCACCAGCCTCAACCTGCGGATGGAGCTTGCAGACGACACTCATCTGTTCGCCCTTGTGATATTCATTGGGCCCGTAAACATTGAAGAATTTAAGGCCCGCCCATTGTGCCGGCAAAGGCTCAGATTTGGTTTCAACAATGCGGGCAACGCGGCGGTCAAACACGTGCTTGGACCAGCCATAGGGATTGAGCGGCATAAGGTGTTTCAGGCCTTCGATGCTGCTGTCATCCTTGAATCCATGATGGCCATCGCCATAGGTTGCGGCGGAGGATGCATAGACCAGTCGCTTCTTGTTTTTCCAGCACCATTTCCATACCCGGCGGGACAGCACGAAATTGGTGTCCATGATCAGGTCGGAATCTTTTTCGGTGGTCGAGGAGATCGCGCCCATATGGAAGACCATTTCAATCTGGTCGGCATGGGTATCGAGGTAATCAAAAAGACGGTCGGGGTGGACAATGTCGCGGATTTCGCGCTTGGCGATGTTGCGCCATTTATCGTCAGAGCCAAGGACATCGCAGATAACGATATCGCTGACACCGTGTTCTTCCAAACCTGCGACGAGGTTGGAACCGATGAAGCCTGCGCCGCCTGTGACAATAATCATGCTAACCTCTTTTGTTCATTATATTTTACGGGGTAAATCCTTAATAATCCACCCTCTTTTGCTGCTTCGCAAATAGTCGGTGGATATGTTTTCGAGTCGGCGCTAACCCGCGTTGCGCGGCCAATTTCCGGGTGTTACAAACCATTCCTTAAGCAATCCAAAGAACCCGCACATGAAGAAACCTGACGCCCAGATTTTCGACGACATTGCCCGCATGGCTGGCGGCGCAATGAATGTTTTTTCGGGCCTGCGGGAGCAGATTTTGGCCGATGTGAAGGCCCGGGTGGAAGAAGCCGCCGCCCATATGGACCTTGTCCCACGCGATGATTTCGACCGCTTGCAGATGCAGGTGAATGCATTACAGAAAAAGCTGGATGGCCTGACAGGCGGTAAGAGCGCCGCACCAAAAACCGCCACAAAGAAGAAACCAACTGCCGCTAAAAAAACCGCCGCCAAAAAGACGGGAAAAAAGAGAGCATGAGCAACGTAAGCGAACCTGAAGAAATCTTCGAAGATGTCAGCAACCCGCTGGATAGCGTCGAAG
>CAZUYV010000153.1:0-4876 GCA_964624435.1 uncultured Micavibrio sp.
AAATCTCCCAAGCCACAGGAAAAGACGCATGAAAAACGCCCTCGCCCTTGCTTTGTTATCCTTGTTCGCCGTTGCCCCCGCGCATGCGCAGACCGCAACGCCCCAACCTTCCATCGCCATGCATGGTGATGTGAAATACAAAGCCGGTTTCACGCATTTTGATTACACGAATCCCAATGCTCCCAAAGGCGGAACATTGAAATTGCACAGCATTGGCACTTTTGACTCTCTAAACCCGTTCATCATCAAAGGCTCCCCCGCTGGCGGTATGCTCTATCTGGGCCAGAGCTATATTTATGATGCGCTGATGGAACAGAGCACGGATGAGCCATTCTCGATGTACGGCCTGCTCGCCGAAACCATCGAACGTCCAGAAGACAATTCATGGGTCGCGTTCAATCTGCGGCCCCAGGCAAAATGGGCGGATGGCAAACCTGTTACCGCCGATGATGTCGTCTGGACCTTCAATCAGATGATTGAAAAAGGCGCTCCCTTCTTTAAGGCCTATTATGGTGATGTGACAAAGGTCGAGGCAACATCCCCTACCCGCGTGAAATTCACCTTCGGCCACAATGACAATGCTGAACTGCCATTGATCCTGTCACAGCTTGTTGTCCTTCCCAAACATTACTGGACAGCGGAAGGCCGTGATATTGGCAATACCACACTGACACCACCACTCGGCAATGGACAATATAAGGTAGGCACGGTCGCGCCAGGCCGCTCTATTTCCTATGTTCGTGATCCCAATTACTGGGGCAAGGATTTACCGCTCAACAAAGGCACAGCCAACTTCGATTCAATTTCTATCGATTATTACAAGGATACCAATGTCGCGCTGGAGGCGTTCCTTGCAGGTCAATATGATTATCGCCTTGAGAACACGGCCAAGCTTTGGGAAACCGCCTATGATGCACCGGCCGTCAAAGATGGCCGCATCATCAAGGAACAATTACCACACAACCGTCCGCAAGGGATGCAGGCATTCCTGTACAATATCCGCAAACCGATGTTTCGGGATATCGCGGTCCGCAAGGCCCTCGCCTATGCCTTCGATTTTGAATGGTCGAACAAACAATTCGCCTATGGCGGATACACACGCACAGATAGCTTCTTTGAAAACTCGGAACTGGCGGCCCCTGCTGGCGTTCCAACTGGGGCGGAGTTGAAAATCCTCGAACAATATCGCGGAAAAATTCCGGATGAAATTTTCACCACGCGTTATGAACCACCCAAAAATGACGGATCGGGTAACATGCGCGCCAATCTGCAAATCGCAGCAAAGATTCTTGACGATGCTGGCTGGAAACTCGGGGCCGATGGTATCCGGGCCAAAGGCGGCCAGAAACTTAAATTCGAAATCATCGATTCAAACCCGATGTTCGAACGCTGGGTTCTGCCCTTTATCGCCAACTTGAAGAAGATCGGTGTGCAGGCGAATTTCCGTGTTCTGGACCCGGCACAATACCAGAATCGCATGAATGATTACGATTATGAGATGACCATCGGGTCTATTGCCCAATCGGATTCACCCGGCAATGAACAACGTGATTTCTGGAGGTCTGACAAGGCCGACATTCCGGGTTCACGTAATTATATTGGCATAAAGGACAAGATTGTGGATGACCTGATCGATAAAATCATTCGTGCCAAAAACCGCGATGACCTTATCGCCCATTGCCATGCGCTGGATCGCATCCTTCTCGCCAGCTACTACGTCATTCCACAATGGCATACAGATCACTTCAAAGTGGCCTATTGGAAGAAATTACAGCGGCCGGAAAAAACATCGCCCCTCACGCCCGGCGTTGCCGAAACCTGGTGGACACGAGCACAATAAGGAAGACCATGCCTCATATCATTCTTGAACATTCCGCGAATATTACCCTGCCCGGCAACAGCAGCGATCTTTTGAAAACGCTGCATGATACGCTCGTTGCCTGTCACCCCAGCTATAATATGGTAGATATTAAAAGCCGGATCATCACACATGACCATTACCGTGTGTCCGATGGCACGCGCGAACAGGGTTTTATTCATTTACAATTGGCCATCCTGCCGCGTGATCCTGATGTCCGAAAACTCACCGCCGAAAAATTGGGGGCCCGCCTGCAAGAGCTTTTTGCGCCCTCCCTTGCCGGTAAAAACTACGCCATCAGCGTGGAAACACGCGAACTGGATAAAAACTCCTATGTAAAGGCCGCGGGCGGCAATCTTTAAAAAGAAAAGCCAGGCAGGAAATCCAATCCTGCCCGGCTTCTCGACTTTGTTCTATTTATTCTGCGGCTTCGGAATAAGACGCGGCTTCTTCATTGATCTTCATCGCAGCTGCCGTCAATTTTTTATCCGTTGCGGCTTCCTGTTCTTCAATCTGGCGAAGCAATGTCACAGCTTCGGTCAAACCCAGTTTTTCACCAAGGGCACAGACAGAACCGTAACCGGAAATCTCATAGTGCTCGACTTTTTGCGCGGCGATAATAAGCGCCACATCGAGCAAAGCACCCGGTTCAAACTCATCAACGGCTTCCTCGCCTTCTTTAATCAAGCCTTTCATGGCTTGGCAGGTAATATCTTCGGCCTTCCAACCCAGCATTTCGAACACACGGTCAACCGTTGCCAATTGCTGTTCCGTTTCTTTCAAATGCTGCTCAAAACCAGCTTTCAGCTCAGGGTTACTGGCGGCTTTAGCCATTTTCGGCAAAGCTTTTGTCAACTGATACTCTGCATTGCGCAGGTCAGACAGTTGATGACAGAATAAGTCTTCGAAATTGTCGATTTTCTTGTTAAACATCTGGCTCTCCTTTGGGGTTTTAATGATGTCCTGCAAACGTCCTTTGCAAGAAACAGTTCCTTTTGCCGCTTAACTTGGCTATCATCCGCTTGTTATGAAGACCGCCATCATCATCCCTGCTCGTTATGCGTCGACCCGTTTTCCGGGAAAACCGCTCGTCAAAATTGCGGGTCAAAGCATGCTTTCGCGTGTTGTCAATGTCGCGCGTGAATCCGCGAAAGGTTTGCGTGATGTTACTCTTGCCGTTGCGACTGAAGACGAACGCATCGAAAAACATTGCAAGGAAATCGGCATTGATTGCGTGATGACATCGGAAGATTGCGCAACGGGTTCTGATCGTGTGCTAGAGGCCAGCGCAAAACTTGGCGGTGAATTTGATTTCATCATGGGTCTGCAGGGCGATGCGCCTTTTACGCCTGTCGAGGCACCGCGCCGCATTCTTGAAACCTTTATCAGCAATCCTGATTTCGAAGTCATCACACCGATTGTACGCCTGCGCTGGGATGAACTCACCGCCCTGCGCGATTCCAAACGCATCACACCCTTCAGCGGTACAACCTGCGTGACAGATCCCTCCGGCCGCGCTCTATGGTTCTCTAAAAATATCATCCCCGCTATTCGTGGTGAAGATAAACTAAAAGAGAAAGAAAAATTCTCGCCGGTGTTCCAGCATATCGGCCTGTACGGTTTTCGCGCCGACGTCTTGAAACGTTTCGTTGCCCTGCCACAGGGAAAATACGAAACGCTGGAAGGCCTCGAACAGCTTCGTCTGCTCGAAAACGATATTTGGGTACAGACTGTTACTATTGACGTTGATATGGGCCGCGCGCAGGCCGGTATTGATTCACCCGAAGATGTGGAACGCGCTGAAAAATTATTACGGGGTGCATAATGGCCGATGATATCCATACCGCCTTTGATAAGGCGCTTGCGCAAGAAGGTCTGCCCACTAATTCCCAGATTGAAAAAGGCATCCTGCAACTATTCGGCCCCGAAGGTCTGGAACGTTTCCACGCGCGCCAGCAAAGACAGCGGGACTATATCGACCGTATGCAACTGGAGATGATGGAAGGCCCCAAAGGGCCCTCCACACATTAACTCTATTATGCTGCCTTGTCCCATTTGGGGGCAAAGTCCGGATTAACCTGCCGCCCATCGGGCGATGCCAGTGATGCAATTTTCTTCATATCATCTGCCGATAGTTCAAAATCAAAGATATTGATGTTCGCCTTGATGTTTTCCGGTGTCGCCGACTTTGGAATGGCCGCAACATTGTCCTGTTGCATGAACCAGCGCAATGCCACCTGTCCCGCGTTCTTACCGTATTTCAATCCAATCTCTTTCAACACAGGGTCGTTGATCGCCTTGCCACGCGCTACGGGCGAATAGGCCGTCAAAACCATGTCATTGCTTTGCGTATAATCCAGCACAGGCTTTTGTGACAGGAACGGATGGTATTCCACTTGGTTGTTGGCTATCTTGCCGCCGGAAATTTTCTTGGCTTCCGTCATCTGCGCCACAGTAAAGTTGGACACGCCGATCAGTTTCGCCTTGCCCTTAGCCTGCGCTTCCATCACGCCTTCGACCAGCTTGGCAATGGATACTTCGGGGAATGGCCAGTGCACGAGCAACAGATCCACATACTCCGTCTGTAGTTTTTTCAAACTCTCATCAACAGACTTCAAAACATTGCCGCCGGAAAAATTATCACGCCATACTTTGGTGGTCAGGAAAATATCACTCCGGGCGATGCCCGATTGTTTGATCCCCTCGCCGACTTCGGATTCGTTCTCATAAACCTGCGCCGTGTCCACATGGCGGTATCCATTATTCAGCGCGAAATCGACTGATTTAACACATTCGGCATCACGGAGTTTCCATGTGCCAAAACCAAGGGCAGGCATCGATTGGCCCTGTATGGAAAGTTGTTTCATAATTTATCCTTTCAAAAAATAATCTTACTTGGAACCTAGTTCGTCCACCGCTTGTTAGAAAGCCCGGATTGATAATTTATTTCTAATAGGAGATAGAAAAAATGGAATGGGTCCCGGAAAAATTATGCACCACGCACGAAGATTATGACCT
>CAZUYV010000154.1:0-4867 GCA_964624435.1 uncultured Micavibrio sp.
ACCATTCTTGGCACCGCGTTTTTTGTCGTCCCTAGGCCCTTATGCGAGGCCACTTAAAACTTCTAACGTTTAACAACGCCAATCGTTCCACCGACTGTGCCGCCGCTGCCATTATAGACAGGCTCAACGACCTTGTTGCCGTTGGCGTCAATATAGGTTTCGCCTGATTTTACCGCTGCTGCCTTTGCCATCCCAAATACTCCTTAATTCCTGACTATTTTTATCGGCGCTTGCAGGTGAATTGCCCTGCCCCCCGCGCCATGCCCCGTCAACGAAGCATCGGTCATTTGCTCGACCTGCTTGCCATCCACATTGCTCGGCAAATCGCCGATATGGTGATAAGTGTTCTGGTATATAATCCCTATGCTGCGGCGCATCAAGTCAATAAGCACGGCTTCGCCCAGAACCATCGCTGGCTCATCCACGAAATCGATTTGCAAAGCGCCCCCGTGAACTTGCACGCCAGCCTTAACATTTTGATTCTCAATAATTATTGTCATAGCGCAGAACCCCCTTCGCACTGCAATAATTCTAACGCAGCATGGTTAGGAAAGTTCTAAGATCGGTGGATAAATACGGCGTCGCAACAAAAAAACAAGCGCCGAAACATTATAACTTGCTGATATACAAAGATATTTACTTAATCTCAGAATCTTGTGTTTATGGAAGATGAAATATTGAAAGCAGAATAAATTTATGACCGCTACCCCGCTTCCCTACCTCTTCCAGCAGATTTTCTCGCTCACCAATTTGCGGGAAGCGCTATCACTGGCACGAACGTATTTTTATAGCGGCAATAAATCGCACCTCGCCTTCACGCTGTTCGCAATCGCTGCCAATATTGTGTTTGTGGGGCTCTATGTGGCCTATGCCTACATTGCCAAGCATCACTACACGGACAGCCTTCTTTTTGCCAATTACAACTTTACCTATACGGACGGCTCTTACGCCGAAACATTTGGCTATGGGCTGGAATTGATAACGGCTGGTTTGTTCCTCGCTCTTGCCATAGCTCACCGTCAAAGACACTGGTTCGTCTGGGCCTTTATTTTTATCATCATGTTTTTGGATGATGCCTATCTCATTCATGAAAATATTGGCCTTACCCTAACGGGTGACTATGGCGTTCCCAATTATCTGGCTGATGTGCTTGGCTTTGCATCAATCGGCGCCATTATTGGGACATTATGGTTGATAGGATTGTTTCTAAATCCCCCTGAAGGAAAACAGATGCAGACCTATTTCCTTTTTAGTATTTACCTCGCAGCCCTAATCTTTTTCGCGGTTTTTGTTGATGCTCTGCATAGCCGGATTTTTGTACAGTGGAAAATCCATGCCTTCCAAACTCTGTTTGGCCTCATGGAAGACGGGATGGAACTGATGATTATCTCCCTTTTTGCCATCAGCGTCCTTGGCTTCTGGTGTACTGAAAAACATAAACTAAGCTGGAAAAAATAACCCCCTTGCTCCGCCTGCTTTTCATCCGATATATTTAAAAGATAAGGATTATTGCTATGGCCGGGCCACGCACGCTGTTTCAAAAAATTTGGGATGACCACGTTATCGAACGGGGCAATGATGGCACATGCCTGATTTACATCGACCGTCACCTTGTGCATGAGGTCACCTCGCCTCAGGCCTTTGAAGGCTTGCGTGCGGCAGGCCGTAAAGTCCGCAGGCCAGACGCCACCCTTGCCGTCTGCGATCACAATGTCCCAACGGGTGATCGTTCGAAACCCATTGATGATCCCGAAAGCCGGATACAGGTCCAGACCCTGTCCGAAAACTGCGCGGAATTTGGTGTGCAGTTGTTTGATATCAAAGATCGCCGCCAAGGCATCGTGCATATCATCGGCCCTGAACAGGGCTTCACTCAACCCGGCATGACCATCGTTTGCGGTGACAGCCATACATCAACGCACGGTGCGTTTGGTGCGCTGGCATTTGGGATCGGCACATCCGAAGTCGAACATGTTCTGGCGACACAAACCCTGATTCAAAAGCCGGCGAAATCGATGCGCATTACCGTGGATGGGCAACTCGGTCCCGGCGTCACGGCCAAGGACATGATCCTTGCGATCATCGGCCATATCGGCACGGCAGGCGGTACAGGCTATGTCATCGAATATGCTGGCGAGGCTGTTCGCGCCCTGTCCATGGAAGGCCGGATGACCATGTGCAACATGTCGATTGAAGGCGGCGCCCGCGCCGGCATGGTGGCACCCGATCAAACGACATTCAATTACATCAAGGGTCGCCCGATGGCACCGAAGGAAGAATTGTGGGACAAGGCCGTTGCGTACTGGAGCAAACTGGCGAGCGATGAAGGCGCAATTTATGACCGCGAGGTTGTTCTGCGTGCCGAAAATATTGTTCCCACTGTCACATGGGGCACAACACCCGAAGATGTGATGCCCATTACGGGTGCCGTCCCCTCGCCCGATGATTTCGATGATGAGGCCAAAAAAGAATCCGTAAAACGGATGCTGGATTATATGGGCTTGAGCGCTGGAACAAAAATGACGGATATTGCCATCGATAAAGTTTTTATCGGATCCTGCACCAACGCACGGATTGAAGATCTGCGTGAAGTCGTCAAGGTCGTGAAAGGCAAACATGTCGCCCCGAACGTCTATGCAATGGTCGTTCCGGGATCAGGCCTTGTAAAAGCGCAAGCCGAAGAAGAAGGCATTGCCGATATTTTAATTGCGGCTGGGTTCGACTGGCGCGAAGCAGGCTGTTCCATGTGCCTTGCGATGAATGCCGATAAACTTCAACCCGGTGAACGTTGTGCCTCTACCTCCAACCGCAACTTCGAAGGCCGCCAGGGGCGCGGTGGCCGTACACATTTAATGTCCCCCGCCATGGCCGCCGCCGCCGCTATTACCGGCAGGCTTACTGATATCCGTGAACTATCTAAATCCGCTTGAATGGCTGAATATCTCAGTATTCATTACCTCTAATTCAATGAATTAGGAAAACTTGTCCGATTTTCTTGCGTTATGCCACCAATTTTCCTACCATGCCAGACTTGTTGAAACCTACTCGTTAAAAAGATCATGCTGCTTTCTTTGTTATTTGCTCAGGCTACTGATCTCGCGCCCCGCGCTGACTTGCCTCGCAATCTCGCGCATGACATCGTCCATCTTGAAAAATCCGTTACGTTTCATCCTCAAAACCAAATTTCTGCCGGCGGGAAAACTATACTCTATCAAGCCTCGGTCCCTGACATTCGGGACCTGCAGCGCAATCTTATTATTCTGGGGTATAATGTAGGACAGACGGGCGCAGACGGGATTTATGGTCAGGCGACACAAGTTGCTTTAGAGAAATTTCAATTTGATCTCGAATTACCCACGACAGGTTTCAACGATTCAAAAACGCTTGATCTCTTGAGAACTTTACACAATCAGAGGCTTGCTGAGAATGAGGCTGTTGAAACCAAAGTCAGGAACAATGTTTTCGCCGCCGTCTATGCCTATATCGGCATAGAAGAATCCGGCGGTGATAACAGGGGCCAGGATATTGCAAAATTCTTACGGGGAATAGCGCCGCAAGGATCTGCCTGGTGCGCAGGATTTGCCAGCACTATCCTTGATCAGGAATTGCCGGGGCTTTTAAGTTTTGATGTGTCCGCCAAAGGGATGATGAGACAGACCATGCTTGCCGGGGCCTATCATGATTTGAATTCCGACTATGTTGCAAAAAAAGGAGATTTGATCTTCTTCGATAGAGATGGATGGCGTGGTCATGTAGGCTTTGTCGTCAATGTCCTGCCTGATGGATCAATCGTTGCGATTGAAGGAAATAGAGTGCACCCCGATATTCAAGAGAAAGAGGAACTGACAGGGACAGATATATGGGATCCCAATATTCCCGATGCCGTCAGGGCGATTCTCTACCCTCCGGAGCAATTCGAGCATGAAAGAATTCTTGGCTTTGCCAATTTGATGGAAATTTATACATCAAATTACGAGAATCAAACCGCCCCCACTTTTAACAAACTCCGTCTTAAAAAACTCAAACTTCAACAATTAGAACTTTAAAAAAACAAACACCCCTTTTCGGGTTTACGAAAAGGGGTTCGTTTGTCATCTCACGACGAAATCAAGTCAGTGTTACCACTGCTTTTGAGTGCTCTTATCGTCTTTGGAATAATCCTGCTTGCGCGAAGGATCTTGATCCTGACGTTGCTTCTGAGCATCATTTTGATCTTGTGATGGTTTTTTTGGTTCATTAGGCATTTGAGTTCTCCTTAGATTTATACCAGATCCTCTAGACCCGGTTTCGCCCCAGCCAACCAAACGGCGCCGCTTCAGGTTCCCGATTTTTTTTACAATCAGTTCGCACTTTTTTCTTATGAATGCGTTGGTAAGCGGCAAAGGGGGCCGACACCCATGAAATCAAATAGTATTTTCACAACGCTTTCGAAGAAGGCGTCTTTTTATAGTGGCCGTCCCGCCGCTTTCATTCTCGCCGCTTCGGTTATCATTGTATGGGCCATCACCGGACCTATATTCGATTTTAATGATACGTGGCAGCTCGTCATAAACACCGGCACGACTATCATTACTTTTTTAATGGTGTTTTTGATTCAGAATTCGCAAAACCGCGACACCGCCGCCCTGCAATTAAAGCTGGACGAGTTGATCCGCGTGACGGTCGGCGCACATAATGTTTTGCTTGATTTAGAAGAGTTGAATGAACAGGAATTAGAGCATTACAGAGACGAATACGAAAAGATTGCACAAAACGCCCGAAATAAGCTACAAAGCGGCGAAATTGACACAAAAGAAGCCATAATTGACGTTCAAAAACTTTGCGGAAAAAGGGTTCCTCGCTAGAGGTAAAGCGTTTTTTAATAACC
>CAZUYV010000155.1:0-4859 GCA_964624435.1 uncultured Micavibrio sp.
AAGCGGGAAATGGCGGAGGCGCGGGTTCCCTGCGCGGTGATACAAAAGAACAGCAGCAAGGCGAAAGATGCCCGCATTCTTGAAGCGTTCGATGCCGTGATGGCGGCGCGATCCTTGTATGTCCATGACAGCGTTTATAAGACACGGTTTATCACCGAAATGCAGGAATGGCGTCCGGGATTGAAGGCGGCCAAAGATGACGGGCTCGATGCCGCTGCGGGCGCGTTATCACTCGAACCTGTTCGCCTGCGCCGATCCTATTCATCGGTGAGCCGGACATGGAATGCCAAGAAATCCCATCAGGCCAAAACCGATTTTGATGTCTAATTTTTAGAAAGAAACAACATGAATACGATACTCGATACCGGCCTGATCTGGTGGATCACGGCGGTGGATTTGCCTGCCTTATCGACTTTGTTCTGGCTGTCTTTACGCAACCGCCGGGAATCCGATACGGCGATTGAAAGGATTCAGGACACACTCGATGTCCGATCAACCCAATTGCGGGAGGCTTTGTCGGCCTTCAAGCTCGAAGTTGCGAAATCCTATGCGTCCGTCACCGATATGAAAGATCTGGAAGGGCGGATTGTGTCACATCTTGTGCGGATTGAGGCGAAGCTCGACCAGACGGCCCTGAAAACCGAAGCACTGATCGGGGTTACGCGATGAAAAAGATTTTAAAATTCCTGACCGGGAAACCAGCCGCGCCATCCACTGATGGGGCGGCTTATTACAACGAACTCGCCATCGATGTTCTGGCCCGCACTTTGTGGGGTGAGGCACGGGGCGAGGGACCGATGGGGATGGAGGCCGTTGCCTGCGTTATTCTCAACCGTGTCGCGGTGGCGCAATCTTACGGATCGTACTGGTGGGGGAATGACATTATTTCCGTCTGCCAGAAACCGTACCAATTTTCCTGCTGGAACAGGTCCGACCCGAATTACCGCCGATTGTTGGAGGTGAATGACAAGAACATTCATTTCGCCACGGCCTTGCGAATTGCAAGACGTGCCGTGAGTGGAACGTTAAACGATATCACCAACGCCGCCACCCATTATTACGCCGACACGATTGCCGCCCCGAAATGGGCGATAGGGGAAAAGCCCACCCTGAAACTGGGCCATCATATTTTTTTCAAACTGATCGAGGTTTAACATGCTGCCTGCCATTATCGCGAAACTGGGGATTCCCCTTCTGGTCAATTTGATCGGGACTGCCCTTGGAAAAATCAACAACCCCGTCGCCCAAAGCGCGGCCGAAGCACTTGGCAATGTCGAAGGCGCCTTGGCGGGAGGATCTATTACGCCGGAACAACTCGCCGAAGCCAACCGCCATGCCGAAGCCGTCGCTGAAATGAAATCAAAGGAATATCAATCGGCGCTTGAAGAGATCAACCAGTCCCTGCGCGCCGAGGTGTCATCCACCGATCCTTATGTCCGACGCATGCGCCCGACCTTCGGTTATCTTCTGGCGGCGACATGGTCGCTTCAGATGATTGCCATCGCCTATGTCATGGTGTTTGAGACCGATAAAATCAGCATTCTTCTGGACGGCATGGAAGACATGACCGCGATCTGGGCTGTGGCTTTGTCTGTCCTTGGTATTTACGTGTACCAGCGCGGCGAGGAAAAGAAGGCAGTCACCAGAACCTATACGGTGACGCCCAAGGCATTGCTGGAAAAGGTCGCAACGACAAGTAATGTGACATCATCAGTGTCTGCGCCAGCCTATAACGACTAATCAGGTGATATCCGGAATGATCCTGTGCTTGTCATGGGCATTCCGGTATTCGCGCCAGATAGAATAAATTCCGGCGCCGATGATGAGAACGAGTCCCACCGCCGTTGTTTCTTTTGGCAAATAATCAAAGAAAAGCCAGCCGAACAGGATGCCCCAGATGATTTGCGTATAAATAAATGGCGCAACGATGGACGCCTCCGGCGAACGCGCATAGCCGAGCGAGGTCCCGATAATGCCGAGAACGGCGATCGGGCCGTGCAGGGCAAACCAGCCGATATATTCCATTTCAATCGGTTGATAATTGTCTGTTGCGATCATCATGGTGAAATTCATGATCGTGATCCATGTGAAGGGATAAAACCCGTAAAGGGGCAGGGGTGCATTCGGCCCGATCTTGCGCAGGACAATCACACCGACCGAGGCAATCATCGCCCCGGCAAGGGCGAAGGCGATGCCGTTGCCCACATGATCGAATTGCGGACCTGCGAGAATAAGCACGCCGGTAAAAGCAATGCTGACGGCCATCCATCGCCGCCAGCCAACCTTCTCATTCAAAAAGAGGATGCTGAGCATCAACAGGAAGAACGGGGAGAGAAAACTGATCCCGTAAAAATCAGCCATCGGCAAGCGGTGTAGGGCCGAGACCACACAAAACGCCGTGGTGCAGATGATGAGGCCGCGCAGGATGTGGAGTTTTACGTTATGGGGAGCAAAGGCCTTGATGCCATGACGTGTGAGGATCCATGTGCCGGTAATAAGCATGCCAAGGAAGCCGCTAATAAACAGCACCTGGTAAATACTATAGTGTTCCTGCAAAAGCTTGGCGCAAAGGTCGGCGATGCTGAAGCAGAAAAACCCGCCTATGATCAACCCTACCGCTTGTATAATCCTGGCTTTGTAAGCCTTTAATTCTGAATGCATTTTATCTATTTTTCATTCCCCCTAAACCAGATCACTGTATACTGTTTTGATGCGCGGTAATCTAGCCTCTAATATAGGGGCCCTGTTCCGGGGGGTATGGGCCGTTAAAGTCATGGATATGACGAGTGATTTCCTCAAGCTGGAAGCGGCTGGTGGCATCATTCTCGTATTGTTTTCCGCTTGTGCGCTCATTCTCGCCAATTCCCCACTTTACCCTGCTTATGACTATCTTTTGAATGGTGTTCATTTCGGTTTCGGTTTCGAAGGCGAAACAGGCGGCCAGCTCAACATGAACAAGAGTGTCCTGCACTGGATCAATGACGGCATGATGGTCGTCTTTTTCTTTCTGGTGGGACTCGAAATCAAACGTGAGATGACCATTGGTTCGCTCGCAACACCGAAAAAGGCGCTTCTGCCAATTATTGCCGCCGCTGGTGGAATGGCCGTTCCCGCACTCATTTACTGGCTCGTCAATATGGACAGCCCTGAAACGATCAAGGGGTGGGCCATTCCCTGCGCCACCGATATTGCCTTTGCGCTTGGCGTTCTCTCGCTGCTGGGCAGCCGCGTGCCGATTGAAATCAAAGTATTGCTGATGGGCCTTACCATCATGGATGATATTGGCGCGATCATGGTGATCGGTGCGTTCTATACAGAAGAACTCAACATATCGATGCTTCTTTTATCTCTCATTCCCGTGATCGGGCTTTATATCCTCAATAATCGTAATGTAATTAGAATTGCGCCCTATATTATCCTAGCAGTAATTTTATGGGTGCTTGTTCTTCATTCCGGAATCCATCCAACGCTTGCTGGCGTTGTGGCTGCTTTCTTTATTCCTGTTCGTGTGAAGAATGAACGCCGTTCACCATCTCAACGTTTGGAACATGATCTTCACCCGTGGGTCGCTTTTTTCATCCTGCCGATTTTTGGCTTTGCCAATGCCGGTGTGCCGTTCGAAGGTTTGACATGGTCCTCATTTCTTGACCCCATTACGCTTGGAATTATCCTCGGCCTTGTGATCGGTAAGCAAATCGGGATTTTTGGCTCGGTCTGGCTCGCTATTAAAAGCGGTCTCTGCCCAAGACTCGAGAACACCAACTGGTGCCAGATCTATGCTATGTCCGTTCTGTGCGGGATTGGTTTTACCATGTCCTTGTTTATAGGGGGGCTGGCCTTCACGGGCATGGAATCGCAGGCCGAGGTTCGCCTTGGCGTTCTCGTGGGATCTTTAATTTCGGCCGTGGCGGGCTATATGCTTCTCAGAACCACATGCGGAGGTAACCATGCACCGTCTTCTTGCAACACTTATGATAGTGACGGCGTGTCTCGTTAACCCCGTTTTAGCCTCGGAGGAAGCACCAATGTCCCAAGCCCCCAAATACGAAAAAACCGAAAACTCGCTCGGTAAGCTGACCGACATGCAGAAATACGTGACCCAGCATGACGGGACAGAACCGCCTTTCAAGAATGAATATTGGGACAACCATGAAGAGGGCATTTATGTCGACGTGGTGAGCGGGGAGCCGTTGTTTTCATCGCTCGACAAGTTCGATTCCGGCACCGGCTGGCCCAGTTTCACCAAGCCGATCGGCGAGGTAGAAACCAAAACCGACACCAAGCTGGGCATGAGCCGGACTGAAGTCCGTTCGGCCAGCGGGGATTCCCACCTAGGCCATGTTTTCACGGACGGTCCCAAGGAAAAGGGCGGGGCGCGCTATTGCATCAACTCCTCCGCCCTGCGGTTTGTCCCAAAAGATAAACTCGCCGAAGAAGGCTACGGCGAGTATCTGGAATTGTTTAAAGACAAATAAGGTTATTGAGGCGTGGTTGGTTCAACGCACTGATTACGCCAATAAGCTTGACGGCCTACACATACTGGCCAATTGCTTGTGTCGATAGTGTGAACGTTTTCGTCGAATTGGCGTTTCAGTTCCATTTCTTTGTTATAGCCATAGGCAACCATACCTGCCAGAGTCACAAAACCCGTGGCAAACACGAAGGCACAAGCAATCGCACCTTGCCGTGTGCCGAACAATACTTCCGGGAATTCACCTCTTTCGGCGGCCGCCGTAAATTGGCGTTCTCTGTAGGCTTTGCGTTCTTTCGCGGGCCATTTGGATACAGGGACGTATGTGACTTTGTCCGAAATTGTGCCGTCAATCATTTCACCCATAAACTTATCCTTTATAAATCTA
>CAZUYV010000156.1:0-1201 GCA_964624435.1 uncultured Micavibrio sp.
TGGCCATCGGCAAAATGGATATCTGGGGCAAGATCAAGGGCTGGGCGTCCGGGCTCGGCATGACTGCCAAGGGTCTTGGCATGCGCGCCCGAAGCGAGGGGCTGCTTCGTTTGCCGCCGCCGCGCAAACCCGATGACCTGCCTAACACCAAACAATATGAAGAACATCCTTCCAAGGCCTATATGGATCTCAAGATGGAGTTCCGCGATATCGGCCGCATGAATGCGATTGTTGAGGCGCTGGGGCGGGACTTTCTGACCGCGATGCCCGAAGGTGCTTATAAAAGCCGCCTTGGACAGATCGCGTTTCTCTGCCGCAAAATGCATGAAGAACTGGCGAACGAAAAAGTCGCCCTCCTGCTCGAGCAGGCACATGAACATGAAAAGAAATCATCCGACAAATGGGATGTGTGGGATTCCGCAAACCTGCGTGAAATGGATACGATGTATCGCCATGTGGCGCAGGTGCATCCCGATCTGATGGAACGTAAGGCGCGTCTTGCTTATGAAGGCCGCCGCAAACACCGCGATGTTTTGAAATATGATGATTGGGAAGAGGCAAAGCCTTTCCTAGAAGATATGGTCGCGCTGCAACGCCAGATCGGTGAACAGAAATGCCTGCTGGATAACGATCACGCTACCGATGCGCCCTATCAGGCTTTGCTGCGTGAATATGTACCGGGCGCACGTTTGAAAGATGTCGATGCGTTGTTCGGCCGCCTTGAAGAAAAACTCAAAGAGCTTTTGCCATGGGCGCTTGAAGAACAGGGCAAGCGCAAGGAACCAATTCCTTTGACGGGCCCGTTCGCATCGGCGCAGCAATTTTGGCTCAACAAGTCATTGCTCAAAGTTTTGGGGTTCGATTTCGAACGCGGCGGACTCTATGAAACCGGTCACAACCCGGTAGAGGGGGGAACGCCCGATGATACTCGTCTAGTGATCAAAACATCGGATGCCGGAAACTTTCTGGATTCAATGAAGAGCGCCCTGCATGAAGGCGGGCACGGTATTTATATTCAGGGGTTGCCGCGCGATACATGGCGCTACCAACCTGTGGGGCAAGACCTTGGCGCTGCCATGCATGAATCACAGGCTCTGTTGATTGAAATGATCCTTGGCCGCACAAAAGAATTTTTTGGCTATCTCGCCCCGCGCGTGGAAGGCCTGTTCCAGAAATTTGGTGATCCTGCTATGACGGCGGA
>CAZUYV010000156.1:1301-4815 GCA_964624435.1 uncultured Micavibrio sp.
CCCCGCGCGTGGAAGGCCTGTTCCAGAAATTTGGTGATCCTGCTATGACGGCGGATAATCTTTATGCCCTGAAAAACTGGGTGCGTCCTGGCACAGACCGTAAGAGTGCGGATGAACTGACCTATTTCTTCCATATTTTGCTGCGGATGCGGCTTGAACGCGACATGATCGGTGGACGCCTTGCCGTAAAGGATCTGCCGGATGCCTGGAACGCTGGGATGAAAGAACTAATCGGGATCGAACCCACAACCCACGCGCAGGGCTGCTTGCAGGACGTGCACTGGTTCGTCGGCAAGTTCGGCTATTTCCCGGCCTATACACTCGGCCACATGATCGCAGCCCAAATTCATGACCGTATGAAACGCGATATCCAGAATATCCCAGAACTCATGAAAACGGGCGACTTCCTCCCTATTCAGGCATGGCTCGCTGACCGTATATATAGTAAGGGTCGCCTGATGCGGACCGATGCCTTGCTGGAAAATGTTACCGGATCCCGTCTTTCGCCCGGGCCATTGATCGCCCATTTGCAGGAACGCTACCTCGTCGCGGCCTAAGCATTAAGACTTCGTAAATCAAAATTATAGGATAATAACCCTGAAGACCGAAAATGAGGGCGCGGGGGGTAAGCTTGTAAAAAGCGTCCATCCGCTTTACAATGGATACGTATTGATTTGCTTGGGTTTTCTCTCAAGCGCCGGTCTTAAGAGGGAGATATTTTTTGCAAAGAAACCGCTCTTTTGGTTCCCGGGAATCCGGTTTTACCTTGGTTGAAGTTGCGCTCGTCGTCGTTATCGGCGGCTTGATGCTCGCACTCTTCGGAGATTCTCTGACAAATATGATCAAGGAATCCAAGGTTCGTACGACCGAGACCCGCCTCGCTGAAATCTCCGACGCCCTTCGCCGTTATTCCTCTTATAATAGTATGCTGCCTTGTCCTGCCAGCCGTACCTTGGCGACAAGTGATGTGAATTATGGTCTTCCGGCTGGAACCGGGGTTTGTAATACCGCAACCGTTCCTGCTGGCACGGTGCGCGATGCGACCACGGCCACTGAAGAAGTGCGTATCGGTATGGTGCCCACCCGTACCCTCAATCTCCCTGATGACTATGGATATGATGCCTGGGGTTCGCGCTTTATCTATGCTGTCACCGAGAGCATGACCGACACAGCGACCTATGATGCGCAGAACAGCGCCGTTGAGATTACAGGAAACCCGACCCCTGCCGCCTTTGTGGTGGTTAGCGTTGGTAAAGACAAGGAAGGCGGGTATAGCGTCGCTGGCGGGGCCGGACCAGCCTGTAATGCCATGGGAAGCCAGATTGATATAGAAAACTGCGATGACGACAGGACCTTCACCAATGCGCTCCAGTCATCGGCTGATAATGCCAATTATTACGATGATTATATAAGCTTTAAAAATCTTGATACGATGGTCTCCGACATTCCGGAAGGCGCGATCGTGGCGTTTCGTTTGGAATCCTGTCCCAAGGGTTGGGCCGCGTTGCCTGCTGTCGAAGGTCGCGTGATTGTGGGGCAGGGAGAGCTTGATACAACGCTTACTTCACCGGCAAATCCGACCTCCACGGCAACAGTAAGTTATTCTGGGGCAACCTATGCCCGGCCAGACCCCGATAGTCTGACCCCGCCCGACATGGGGGGCTGGGCTTCGCGTATTGATAGTGATCCTATTCCGGGAACGAAGAGAGAATATCCGAACATGCCGCCTTATGTGGCATATCTGTATTGCGTGAAGACCGGATCGAATTATGCTTACGCTATGGCAACGAGTGCTTCTTCAGGCACGCCTTCATCTTCGAGCGGTACACCTAGCAGTGGAACGCCATCTTCCAGCACAACAAGTTCCAGTACAACAAGTTCCAGCACGACCTCCTCAACGAGCAGCGGGAAGTCGAGCGGGGGCAAGACTTCAAGTTCTGGCGGCGGCCGTGTTCTGTGTACCTATTTCGTGAACCGCAGACGCCTGTCACAAGGACTTTTGGATATGGAACGTGAACATACACGCCTGTTCATCCACCCCGCCACAATGCGCGGCTATCATGTCTGGGCGGTTCCATTGGTTCGCCTGCTGCAGGAAGGTAAATGCCCATCCTGGCTGGAAGAAGCCATCTATAAGATCACGATGTGGCGTGTGGCCGAGATCGCCTACCAGATGGGCCGCACAAGCAAGCCGAACTATCTAGGCAAGCTTGCCCGCCTGATAGGAGAGCCGATCTGCTTCCTCATTGGCCTCGTGGCTCCTGAACAAAACTGGCGTTCTCTCGAAACGGCCTATGCCCGTAAGGAGTAGTTTTGAAAGATAGCAACCCGCTTCCATCAAAAGAATCCGGCTTTACGCTGGTAGAGATGGCGATCGTCCTGGTGATCGGTGGGTTGCTGTTTGCTGCGATCAGTCAATTTGTCACCAGCTATATCAAACAGGCCAAGGTCCGGACGACACAGGAACGGCTTGACAAAATCAATCAGGCCTTGCGGGACTACATGGATTTCAATGGGGCTCTGCCTTGCCCGGCCAGCCGCATTCTGCCCCTCACTGATGCGGATTATGGCACTGCACCGGACACAGGTTGTAATTCAACGGCGGCTATTTCAGGCATGGCACGGGAAAATGTTACCCCTGTTGCGCCCCTCACGTCGGAAGGCGTTCGTATTGGTATGGTACCAACCAGAACACTGAATATTCCCGATCAATATGGTTACGATGCTTTGGGTTCGCGCTTTATCTACGCAGTGACGGAGAGCCTGACCACGCGCGATACCTATAATACCCGGAATGGCCGGATCGAAATTATCGACTATCAGGCCACGCCGAACTCAGTCATCACACCACCTGGTACGGGGAATTTCGTCGTCGTAAGTGCCGGCCAGGACCGTGGCGGCACCTATAATACTAACGGCACCGCTGGCCCGGCTTGTAATTTTATCGCGGGCCAACTTGACGAAGAAAACTGCGATGACGACCGGACTTTCCGTGTTGCGCAAAGAAGCGATGCAAACAACAGCAGTTATTTCGATGATCAATTGGTTTATATGGGCGTTGAAGAGAAGCTGTCCTCTATTCCCGATGGGGCTATAATGCCCTTTGCCCTCAAAGACTGCCCGGAGGGATGGGAAGAGGTTGAGGAAACGTATGGCCGTATGGTCATTGGGTCAGGGCGGTACAAACACGGCAGCCTTCCTCCCGCTACTGCAATGGATCCGGCGGATGTGCCGACAGCCAATCCCCCTGAATATGATCTGGACCAACAAGGTGGATCTGCAACACGCCGCGACACCAATCCTATTCCGGGAACAAAACACTACTATAACAACATGCCGCCTTATGTGGCGTATCTGTATTGTGTGAAGACCAGTGTCGCTTACACTTATACCTATGTCCCGCCTCCGCCTTCTTCTTCGGGATCGCCGTCATCTTCGACATCCACGACGAGTAGTACCAGCAGCGGGAAGTCGAGCGGGGGCAAGACTTCAAGTTCTGGCGGCGGCCGTGTTC
>CAZUYV010000157.1:0-4803 GCA_964624435.1 uncultured Micavibrio sp.
CTTGGATGCTGTCGATAACGATCGTGCCACCATGCAATTCAATGATATTTTTGACGAGGCTAAGACCTAGACCAGCACCGGTCCGCTTCCCTGCTTGTTGTAATCTCTCAAACGGCTCAAAAACTCGGCCGAGATCATCAGAAGCGATGCCAACGCCCGTATCCACTATGTTTATTTCTATGCTGTCCCCTATTTCTTTGGCCTGAATCTCAATTATGCCAGTCTCAGGCGTAAAGTTGATAGCGTTGCGGATCAGGTTCAAAATAGCCTGTTTTAAACGTCTTTCATCAGCCAAAACATTTCCGATAGATGGGGGACAGGATAATTTTACATCAAGTTTGCGTTTACGCGCCCATTCGCGGGTCAAATCATACAGGCTTTCAAGCAGGGGCTGTACCGGTACGGCTTCTTTCTTCAATTCAAGATAGCCCGCCTCAATCGAGGCGAGGTCAAGGATATCATCAATCAGGCTGGTCAGGCGCTCGCCGGCTTCATGAATTCCGACCGTATATTCCTTCTGGCGGTCATTGAGCGTGCCAAAATATTGAAGATCAAGGATCTCGGAAAAACCCATGATGGTGTTGAGTGGGGTACGGAGCTGGTATGACACATTGGCGATAAAGTCGGTTTTGAGCTGGTCTGCAGCCTCCAGCGCCTCATTTTTGTCTCGCAGGGCGCTTTCAACCAGTGCGGAATCGGTAATGTCATAGAACGACACCATAACGCCGCCATCGGGCAAGGGCATTGTCGCGTATGATAGGTGTACTCCATCATTGCGTACGGGCATACGTCCCTTAGATTCACTGCGGGCAAGCCCCAGTTCCACCAGTCTGGACTTCATGGCAGAGGCCTCTTTATCGGCAAACAGGGGGCCCATCCGCTCTGCCAGACGACTAATATGCGGGGAGCCATCCAGATCCTCCGGATTCAGTTTCCAGACCTGAGAAAAAGCGGGGTTGGAGAGGCGCAAACGGCCATCCCCGCCATACACCACCACGGCTTCGGCAAGGTTATCCAGCGTCTCTTTCTGAACGGCAATCAGGGTGTTGTAGGAAGATTCAAGCTCCAGCCTGCTGGTCACATCTTCGAACGTCATCATCAGGCCGCCCATAGGGTGAGGTACGACCAGTGTACGTAGCGCACTGCCGTCCGGCAAGTACAGCATATCTTCGTGCGGGTCGATCAAACGCGTGAACATATCAAGCCAACCCTGCTTGTACTTCCTGAAATCGGCTTGCTCTGGCAAGCGTCTGTTTTCACGAAGTTTTTCTAAGATGTCCCCGAGTTTAGGGCGGTTGTTCAGCCATTGATCCTCAAGCCCCCAGAGCTGGGAAAAGGCGGAATTGAAGAATTCGAGTTGCTGATCCGGCCCGAAGAGGGCAATGGCGCTGCGTAGCTGTTCAAGCAGGCTTTTGTTGGCCGCCAGATAACGCGTGAGCTCGGTCTGGAGCTCTTCCTCGCGGGTGATATCCCTGGCATAGCCAAGCGTCTTGTCGGTGCCCGGAAGGGGCATTTCGGCGATATGCATCCATTTGCGCTTGCCTTGAACAATCAGATGACATTCGCTGCTTTTTGGCTTGCCCTCGGCCAATGCCTCACGCGCCATATCCTTGGGCGCGGCGCCCTTGCTCTTGGGCGAAAGGGTAATTTCATACTGGCTGGCAATCGCCTCGGATGGCGTGGTGCCGAGCATCGTTCCATAGGCGAGGTTCACCCACAAAAGTTCGGCATTCGCATCGCGAATCCAGACAGGAATGGGCAGGGTTTCAAGCCCGCCCTGCATCTGGCCCAGTTCGCGCTCCATCGTTTCTTTAGCGCTTTTCAGGCTACGGGCGATTTCGTCCTCATCGCCGATATCTTCGGCCCAAAGGATGTTGAAGCGGTCCTGCCCATCGATGGCTGCCCCGGCCGCGCCACGTAGGCGCAGTGTTTTTCGTCCATCGCCAGTGCGCACGCGAATGGAAAAAGGCGCGCGGGTCTGTTCGAGTTTGAGGAACTGGCCCTCGAGGGCCGCAGCATCACCTGTCTCCAGGGCGGCTTGGATATCCTCTACCGTTTCGATCTTGGGCAGGCCCAAAAGGGCGCGGAATCCATCGCTATAGGCCACGCTTCCATCCTCATGAAAGCCGCAATATTCCCCTGGAAAGGCGTTGAGGAACGCCTCAAGTCGGGCTTTTTCCACGGCCAGCCGATCGACGCCGGTAAGGGGCGATAGCAGGCTGGAAAACAACGATGGTTTTTGCGAAGAGGGCTTCATGATGATTGGTTAATTTTACGGGGAGCGGCGCAGGAAAGAAAGGGAAATCAGAGAATGATGGTGCGGTGTCCGTGGACGAAAATGCGGCGCTCGGTAAAAAGTCGCACCGCTTTGGCTAGAACGCGGCTTTCGGTGTCACGCCCCATTTGCTGCATTTTCTCCGGCGTCACGGTATGGTCGATGGTTTCAACACCCTGAGTAATGATCGGGCCTTCGTCGAGGTCTTCGGTAGCGAAATGTGCAGTCGCACCAATGATTTTCACGCCCCGTTCATAGGCTTGGGTGTAGGGTTTGGCCCCCTTGAACCCGGGTAAAAACGAGTGGTGGATGTTGATAATATGCCTTGCATATTTGCTGCACATTTGCTGCGAAAGAATTTGCATGTAACGAGCGAGAAGGATTAGCTCGCTCCCCGTGTCCGCAATAATTTGCTGCAGCTGTTTTTCCTGCGCGGCCTTATCTGAACCTACAGGGAGATGGTGGAATGGCAGGCTGGCATCATCGGCCAGCGGTTTTAGATCCGGATGATTGGATATGATCCCGGCAATCTCGATGGGCAGGGATTTTGTGCGCCAGCGGTAGAGGAGGTCGTGCAGGCAATGATCTGCCTTGGAGACAAGGATCAACGTACGGACAGGGGCAGATAGGTCGCAAACCTGCCAGTTCATCTGGAAGCGGCTGGCATTGTGTTCGAAATCGGCGAGAAAGCCCGAAAGGCTCTGGGCGTTCAGTTCGCTAAAAACGACCCGCATAAAGAATTGGCCGGAGAAATGGTCGAAAAACTGGGATGATTCTTCGATATTGCACTGGTTATTGGACAGGGTGGTGGCCACGGCGGCCACTATCCCGGGTTCATCAGTGCAGTTGAGGCGAAGGACTTTCATACATCCGATGTTACAGGGGGCTTGGCCGCATTCAAGCGATATTCTGCAAGGCAGGGGCGGTCTGCATCGGTGCGGCGTTTTTGGCCCGTTTTTCTTCGATCAATTTTTTTAAATCGTTGGGCAGCATATTGCCGAAGGAATATTCATCGTCCGTTTTCAGAAGCGTATCGCAGCGTTTTACAATTTCAGGGGAGGTAAAGAGATTGTCATGGAATTTTAGTGTGTGCTGGGCAAAGCTTTCGGCCCAAAGTTTGCGAAAGCTGCGGGGATTAATACCATGGTCCAGCACTTTTTTCGGGTGGAATGTGGTTGAGCCATCACCATTGATCTCCCGCATCATATCAACGAGCGGATAGTGGAAATGGAAAGATCGAATGCTGTCGTCAGGCCGTTCTTTCATTTCTCGAACCAAACGTTCGAACAATATAGCTAAACTCTTTTTCATGACACACCTTCTGTTTTGCCCAAGCTATGGGCCTGAATTTGGCAAGTTTTAAGCACAGAACTAACCTTATGTCAAAACAAGAAAAATTTTGACACCTAAATCTCAGCAATTCTGCGGTTTATAAGGATTAAACGATTAAGCAGCGGTGCCTGTTCCCATGAAAAAACCCGCCTTTCGGCGGGTTTTAAGGAATGGCTTGGGCCTTAGTAGCGGTAAGTATCACTCTTGAACGGGCCGGATTTCTCGACACCGATATAGTCCGCTTGATCTTTCGACAGAACCGAGAGTTGAACACCCAGTTTTTCGAGGTGCAGGCGGGCGACTTTCTCATCAAGGTGCTTGGGAAGAACATAGACTTTCTTCTCATACTTCTCAGCGTTCGCGTAAAGCTCCATCTGGGCCAGCGTCTGGTTGGTGAAGCTCGCCGACATTACGAAGGATGGGTGGCCGGTTCCGCAACCGAGATTGACGAGGCGGCCTTCAGCCAGAAGCAGGATGCGCTTACCGTCCGGGAATTCCACTTCATCGACCTGTGGCTTTACGTTGTGCCATTTAAGGTTACGCAGGGATTGCGTATCGATTTCGTTGTCGAAGTGACCGATGTTGCAGACGATGGCGCGGTCTTTCATGGCGCGCATATGGTCCATGGTCAGGATGTCCTTGTTGCCCGTAGCGGTGACGAAGATGTCGGCGCGGGGTGCAGCATTTTCCATCGTGACAACTTCATAACCTTCCATCGCGGCTTGCAATGCGCAGATCGGGTCGATCTCCGTAACCATCACGCGGCAGCCGGCATGACGCAGGGATTCGGCCGATCCTTTGCCCACATCGCCGAAACCGGCGACGACGGCAATCTTGCCCGCCATCATCACGTCTGTTGCGCGGCGGATACCATCCACCAGGGATTCGCGGCAGCCATATTTGTTGTCGAACTTGGACTTGGTGACCGAGTCATTGACGTTGATTGCCGGAACGGCCAGTTTGCCCACGCGTTCCATGTCGTAGAGGCGCAGCACGCCGGTTGTTGTTTCTTCGGAAATACCGCGAACGTCCTTCATCAGGTCTGGGTATTCATTGTGCATCAGGATGGTCAGGTCGCCGCCATCGTCCAGAATCATGTTTGGGGTCCAGCCATCTGGACCTTTAATCGTCTGGTGGATACACCATTCATATTCTTCTTCGGTTTCACCTTTCCAAGCAAATACTGGTACACCAAC
>CAZUYV010000158.1:0-4800 GCA_964624435.1 uncultured Micavibrio sp.
CGCGGAACGATGTAATCTTCTTGGTCCAGAGATCGGACACATCGCCAAGATGTTTCCCAATGGCCTTGAGGTAAGGCGCGCCGCGATTAGGGTCCAGTGTTTTTGCATCATTTTTCACATGATCGACCAGCGCGTGTTGCACAGCGATTACGGAATTCATCATCGCGACACGTTTGCTTTCAGCGCTCAAATTCATGATCCCATCCACTTCAGAATGAATAATCTTTGTGAAATTCGGCAGCCTATAAGGGGGCCAGTCAAATTGATAAAGAAGATTTTCGGCTATAAGAATTCCGGCCACCGCTGCTGTTTCCGGTCTTGGAGAAGAAGCATACATCGTCCAGATATCATTCGCGTCGAAAATGCCTATAGATGCATTGAAGAAGCCATTGAAAGAAAAATTTTTATCGGTCAAGACATGGAGAACGGTGAGAGGGCTTCTGAACTGTTCCGGTATATCGATCAGTTCATGCAGGACATTGTATTTTTCCTGATCGAATTCCTTGCGCAAGTTATGTTGCGCCATAAGATCGGTTTCTTGTGACAGCGCATAATCCAGTTCCCGTTGCCGCGCTTCGAAATAACGGATGATAATCGCAGGATCCCCTGCTTTCAGGTCCTGCTCCGCTTTTTGATAGACATGCTCGCGCATCGCCAGCTTTTTTGCGCTGTCCGAAACGGTCAATTTACCCTTGCGATCATTGTCGCTTGAAGACATAGAACACCCTTCCAAATTGTCCTCTTTTTTACTATATAAATTATGGAAATACAAGAAATTTGAAATATGCGGCGGAAGCTGCATAAACCCCCCCACCGCACCGCAACAAATTCATTGCAATAAACGCATAGCTGACTATTATAAATCACATAACTGATTCACCGATGATTTAAGGAGTTTTTGATGGCCGAGGGTTTAATAGGTGCCGATATTGCCTGGATGATTATGTCCTGCGCGCTGGTTTTGCTCATGACGGCCGGGGTGGCGTTCTTTTATGGCGGCATGGTCCCCGCCCGCTCAGTAATCTCCACAAAATTCCAGTCCTTTGCCTGCATGGGTGTCGTTGGCCTGCTTTGGGCGATCTGCGGTTATTCCCTCGTCTTCACGGGCGGTACGAATGATTACGGCTTTATCGGCAATCTCGATCATCTCTTTCTTGCTGGCGTCGGTATGGAACCGAATCCCTCTTACGGTTCCACCATTCCGCATGTCCTCTTCATGCTCTTCCAATGCACCTTTGCCATTATCACCCCGGCGCTCATTACGGGCGCATTGGCCGAACGTGTAAAATTCAAGGCATGGCTCGTGATTATGGCGGCATGGTCGCTGCTGGTTTACGTGCCTGTCGCACACTGGGTCTGGGGGCCGGGCGGATGGATCATGAAAATGGGCGGGCTTGATTTTGCTGGTGGCCTCGTCGTTCATATGACATCGGGTTATGCGGCACTGATCGCGGCACTGATGCTCGGCAATCGTACGGGCTTTAAACCCAATGGCGAAGCCAATTCTTTTTCCGTGCTGCTGACCCTCCTTGGCGGCACTATGTTGTGGTTCGGCTGGTTTGGGTTTAATGCAGGATCGGCGCTCGCCGCCAACGGTCTTGCGGCCCAGGCCGCCGCCACAACGATGTTTGCCGCGGCCACGGCAATGACGGTCTGGATGCTCTGTGATTGGCTGGTCACCGGCAAACCATCTGCAACTGGTGCCATGATCGGCGCTGTCGCAGGCCTTGTGGCGATCACTCCCGCGGCGGGCTATGTCACCGTTCAGGCATCACTTGCAATAGGCGCGATTGCCGCCGTGGTCTGCAACTATGCGTGTCGCATCGTGAAACAGAAACTTAAAACCGATGACACGGTTGATGTGTTTGCCTGCCACGGCGTGGGTGGAACGGTGGGCACATTGCTCACGGCCGTCTTTGCCACAAAATCCATCAATCCTGCCGGGGCAGATGGCCTTCTTTATGGTGGGGCGGGTCTTTTCATCGCCAACGGCCTCGCCGCACTGGCCGTTATTTCCTATACCATTGCCATGACGGCTTTCGTCTTCTGGGCCGTTGGCAAGATCATGACCGTGCGTGTCAGCGCCGCCGATGAAGAAACCGGCCTCGATATGACCCAGCATGGCGAACGGGCCTTCGTCGTTAAACGCCCGCGCGGTGGCGACAAGAAACTGGCCGCTTAAGCTTACTTCCTCCCAGTAAAAAAGACTCCCCCGCCTGCAGGACGGGGGAGCTTCTCTTTGGGGAGAACTTACGTTACATACATTCTAGTCGCGGCCATGGCCTCGCCCGCGTCCGCGGTGATCATCGCGGTCATGCCGGTCGTGTCTGTCCCAGCGATCATGGCGGTCCCACCGATTGTCGCGATCCCATTTCTTGTAATTGTAATAGTGCCCGTTTTTATAATAGCGGTTGCTATTATTGTACCAGATGAAGGTCGGTTGAACGCGGGGTGATCTATAATGATTGCGCTCATAATAAACGACGCGGGTTGGTGTCACCACGCGGCGGTTGTCGCGGATCACGTACTGAACATTGTCGGCGTATTCGGGAATATCATTGCCAAGGCCCTCACCCGTGATCATCCAGTCGCCATTCGGCTGCAGACAAGCGGTACCATAGGCATCCTGTGTCCGTCCGCCGATATAAACGGTGCGGGTATATTCGCGGCAATAGTCGTTATCATAGGCCTTGGCCTCTGGCGCGAAACCGATCGCGGCAAGAACCAAAGCGGCAGTACCCAGTACTTTTGTTTTTAAGGTTTTGAACATTCGAATTCTCCGTATCTGCAAGTTCGATACAGATTTAACGGATCGTTCACCAGAATCCTTCGGTCCTGAATTGTGACAATATTGCAGCGGCAATGGCCATAATGGTGCGGGTAGTCGGACTCGAACCGACACGTCTGTTAAGACACTGGATTTTGAATCCAGCGCGTCTACCAATTTCACCATACCCGCGCTATAAGGATGGGAAAGAAGTCATTCATTTACACGATAGGTATTTAAAAATCCATGGAAAATTCGCTAGAGCCGCGGTCCCTGACGGAACTTTTGACAGACCTCAGGGATAGCCTCACGGATGAGAATGTGAGGGTTTCCGCGATTTTGGAAGGATTCCATGAACGTGGCTTCGGATTTTTCCTGTTTGCCCTCGGCCTGCCGTCCGCCATTCCCATCCCCGCGATGGGGATGCACACCGTGGTTTCCATCCCGATGCTGCTTTTGACCGGGCAACAGGCGCTGGGTCGCCACACGGTCTGGATGCCGGAAATCATCCGCAAACAAACTGTGAAGCGTGACCTTTTGGTGAAGATCATCAATCACTGCATCCCCTGGTCGCTGAAGCTTGAAAAAATCTGCCGCCCGCGCATGGCGTTTATGACACAGGGAATATGGTCCCATATTATCGGCGTTCTTGGCTTCCTGATGGTGACCTGCATCGCTGTGCCGCTGCCCCTCACCAACACCGTTCCTGCCATCGGTATTATCTTTATGTCGGCGGGCGTATTGGTCCGTGACGGGCTGGCCGTGCTGATTGGCGCCGCGATCGGCACCATCTGGTCCCTCGCATGGTTCATCGGCTTCATCTATCTGGGCAAGGAAGGCTTGGATCTGATCATGAATTACATGACATCCGTCTTTCAATAAGCGGTAAAAGGAGTATCATTTTGGCTATGATTGCAAAACTTCGCCCCCTGTTCGCCAACCCACAAAATGCCCTCTGGTTCTTTGGGGCTGTTGCCGCGCTCGCGCTCGGTACTGCCTTCATCGCGCAATATGTGTATGGCCTCGCGCCCTGCGTATTGTGCCTTTACCAACGCTGGCCCTATGCCGCCATCATTGCTATCGCTGTTTCTTCCTGCTTCGTGTTGAAGAAATCACCCAAGGCTGCGCCAGCTCTGCTGGCCCTGACATCACTAGTTTTTTTCCTGAATGCAGTGATTGCGTTTTATCATACCGGTGTAGAACGCAAATGGTGGCCGTCTTTCTTGGAAGGCTGCGCCGTGCCGGAAATGAAGGGCAATATCGCCGATGTGCTGGCGCGCATTCAAACCGCGCCTGTTGTCCGCTGTGATGAAATCCCCTGGACCGATCCCGTGCTCGGCTGGTCCATGGCGAATTACAATGTGCTCTTCTGTATTGGTCTTGGAATGCTCGCGCTTTACACGCTTAAGCTCGCTAGCGCTAAATCGTAGGCGCAGGCGTTTTAGGATCGTCCCGTTTCGCTCTTGGAATTCTTCCATAGGCCGTGAAGGCCAAAGCTCCAAACAAAGGTATGGCCGGCCAGGACAAAAGAACGATTGTCTCTGGAAGTCCCTTATTAAAATGTTCCTTGATGCCATCGCTCTGGGTCCATTGCTGCAATGGCTGAAGAAGGCCTATGTCCGTCGGCTCGCTGTTGGAAAGACGGGTTAGCCCAAATGTCGTACCAATCGTTATGACTGACAACGTTGCAAGCCCGGTCGCGGCGGCAAAAATAACCTTGGGGTTTAGCAAGCTCATCTTTACTTACAGTCCCAATACAGTGGCGAACCCCTGCACGCCCATCAGCAGCATGGCATAGAACAGGTAGAAGCCAACGGACTCTTTAAGGGTCCGTTCTTTTTTGAAATTGAACAGGTCGTTGAACATAAAATACTCCGCAATGTGTGAATTATTGCAGAGCAATAGCCGCCCATGGCTCAAAAGTCAAGGTTTTCTGCGGATTTTGGATTATCGCTTGGCTGCAACGCGGATAATGTCTGTCGTGCCGGCGTTGCCGTAATTGACCATCGGCGTGACATAGCGAACATTGTTCT
>CAZUYV010000159.1:0-4798 GCA_964624435.1 uncultured Micavibrio sp.
GAGGAACGATCAACCTTGGCGAAAGGTTTGCGGGGTGTGTCGCCATTTTGAATGGAGTGTGTCATCAAAATGGGATGATTACCCGTAAGAGGGGCTGGGTGCAAGGATTAGATAACGCCAGCGGCCTTCAATCCCTCAATTTCCTTGGCTGAAAGGCCGCTATCCCGCAAAATTTCCTCGGTATGCTGACCCAGCGTCGGTGGGGCGAGGCGGTAGGACGCCGGACTTTCCGACAGTTTCAGGGGGCTGCCGACCAGATGGACAGGCTCCGGGGCCAGTCTGTGGGGCAGTTCTATTTCCATGCCGCGGGCTTGCACTTGATCGATCGCAAAGACCTGATCGATGGAGTTGACCGGCCCGGCAGGGATATCGATATCGCGGAACATCTCCACCCATTCAGCGACGTTCTTCTGAATCATGATATCGGAGAGTAGCGGGATCAGAACATCACGATGGGCGACCCGGGCACTATTGTGTGAAAAACGCGCATCACTCGCCCATTCCACCCTGTTAATGGCGGCGCAGAGGCGATCGAATTGGTGATCATTGCCAATTGCAATGACAAAGTGCCCATCCTTCGCGGCAAAAGATTGATAGGGAACAATCGTTGAATGTTCGTTACCGTATCTTTTGGGCGCTTTGCCTGAGGTCAGGAAATATTGCGCGATGTTGGTCATCGAGGCGAGAGTGACATCGAGCAAAGCAATGTCGACCAATTGTCCTTTTCCTGTCTGGTGCCGGGCGTTGAGCGCGGCAAGCGTGCCGATGGCGGCGTATAGGCCACTCATGACGTCCGTCAGCGCTACACCAGCCTTCATCGGCTCTTCGCCTTCTTTGCCTGTGTGGGCCATCAATCCACCCATCGCTTGCATCATCAGGTCATAGCCGGGTTCGGAGGAGAGGGGGCCAGTCTGACCAAAGCCCGAGATAGCCGTATAGATAAGATGCGGGTGCTTTTTGTGCATCTCGTCATAACCAAGCCCGTATTTATCGAGGCTACCGACTTTGAAATTATGGATGAAGATATCGCTATCGGCTGCGAGCTTATGCAAGACGGCTTGACCTTCAGGTTTGGATATATCGATGGCGACCGATTTTTTGTTGCGATTGCAAGATAAGTAATAGGCGCTCTCGCTCGTATCATGGCCATCCGCACTTTTCAGGAAAGGCGGGCCCCATGTTCTCGTGTCATCTCCTTCGAGGGGGCGTTCAATCTTGACGATCTCCGCGCCGAGGTCGCCGAGGATCTGGGTGCAGACCGGGCCTGCCAGTACACGTGATAGATCGAGGACACGAATTTTATCCAGAGATGAAGGCATGGAGCGTCTCCTGAATATAGGGTGTGAATAAATAGGCCCCCGCCAGAACGATCCCTACGGCAAAACCCGGCCCGGCGGGAATGGAAAGCTGATGAATAGTAAAAGGAGTTTTATTTTCCCAGGCAATCCAACCAGCATAGGCAATTCCGTGAACGAGGCCAGCCAAGGCACCGAGCGTGATGGCGGGGAGAATTCCTTCAAAGCCCAGCCATAACCCTGCGGCGCCCATTAATTTGACGTCGCCGAGGCCGAGTGTATCGCGTCCATAATGACGATTGGAAAAAAAACGGATGACATAAAGCATGCCTGCGCCCGTTATGGCGCCAAAAATCATGCTATCGTATCCAAAGAACTGTTGCGATGCGGCAAGATGGAAAGCGACGCCGGTTACGCCGAGGGCAAAGTTCAATTCATCCGGCAATATCAATATTTTCAAATCGATTATTGAGAGCGCGATTAAAAGCGCGATCGCGATGACAATGCACAGAATGGGGATGAGTTCAAACATACGATAACGGCCTGCAGGTTAAGCAATTTCAGTATGAACTGGGCTGTTTGTATAAGCAAGGTAAGGATTGCTAATTTAAAAACGTTCCTTTAGTTTTCGATAAGTGATTCATTTTTCTACGCCTCCCTCCCGAAAAGGTTCCATTCGGAAGCCATGTCTGATTTGAATAAAATTTTGGTCGTTGAAGATAACGATTTTGTGCGTATGCAGATCGTGCGCTATCTCCAGGAAATTGACGCCACGGTGCTTGAAGCGTCGGATGGTGATCAGGCTCTTGATTTCATCAAGCAGGAATATCACAGCGATCTCCCGGTTTCCCTCGCCATTGTGGATGTCCGTATGGAACCTGTGGATGGTTTTGAATTTATCAAGAGTATCCGTGGTCTGGACATGGATACACCAGTTATTCTTGTTACCGGCGACAACAATCCTGATTTGCTGGAGAAGGCAGGTCAGTGGGGAGTTACCGCTGTTATGATCAAGCCTGTTCAAAAGGACAGGTTGATTAAAACGGTGAGCCGGACGATTGATGCCTACAAAAGAAAAGGCCAGTTATGACGGGTAAGGTGTTAAACAGTCTTGTGAATGTAGCGGCCATTGCGTCGCTCGTCATGACGTCTGCTTGCGCCTGGGTTGGTGTTCCCGATGCCCGCAACGTAAATATTCCCTCACCAACGATGGCCGATCAGCGTAAGACCGCAATCAATGAGCGTCCTGACAGTGTTATGTATCTGCCGCTGGGTGAGGATGTGCTTGTCCCCGAGATGATCGAGGATACAGATTTTCCGCATGAATTCGTTGGCCCATTCGAGCTTCGCGGTGAAACGCTCGCCGGTGCGCTGCAACTTATTCTCGCTGACTATGATATTTCCCTCGCCTTTGAAACTGAAGAAGGTTTGAGCCGTCGTGTGACTGTGGCCAATCTGCGTGGCGATCTGGGCAAGGTGGTCAATCAGGTCTGCGCCCTTGCCAACCTATATTGTGCTTTTGAAAATGGCACGGTCATCGTTAAAGATACGCAGACATTCACTGTAACCCTGCCGCCAATCGGTACGGATGATGAAACAGACTTCCTCGACAATGTTGCCGAAGGATTGGCCGCGATTGTCGGTTCTGACGTTCCTGCGCCGATCGTCGATCCGACGACACGCACGCTGGTTTATTCCGCCACGCAGAGAACGGCCGATGTCGCGTCTCGTTATTTTCAGCGTCTGCGTGCCAACACGGCGATGATCGTGTTCGAGACTTACATATGGGAGGTTTCTCTCAATTCCGGTAACTCGATGGGTATTCAGTGGGATAAGATCGCTACATGGGGAAAATATGATCTTTCAATTGATGTCAATGGTTCTGTCGGAGCGGACTTCCTGAACCCCGTAAGTATCGGTCTTCCAACTGCGCATGAAATTACCGGCGATCCAACAAACGTTGTGGACTTCCTGTCGCAATTTGGTGCAGTTAAGACGATTTCGCAACCGCAGATTACAGTATTGTCCGGTTCTGAGGCTGAGCTTCGTGTTGCCGATACGCGCAACTATGTGTCAGAAGTCGCGACAACGCTGGATGAGGGGCAGTCAACAACATCGGTTAACACTGACTCTGTTGATACCGGTTTTACGCTCACCATCGCGAGCTCATGGGATAAATCAACTGTGTACGCCAACGTCGATATTGAATTGACGGATGTAAAACAGATTGATGACTTCTCCTTCTCTGATGGAGGAGAAGATGGTGCAACGACGAAGATTCAGTTGCCGCAAACATCGGAGCGCCAGCTTTCGACGCAAATTCGTGTGCGTCCCGGTGACTCGGTCCTGATTGCCGGTCTGGTGCGTGAGAACGACAATTTTGATTCCCGTGGTATCGGTTTTATGGCGCCTGTTTTGCCGGACAGTCGGACAGCCCAGGCAGACAATCTTGAACTCGTCATCCTTCTTCGCCCACGCGTTGTTATCTACACTGCCGCAAATGATAAACGCTATGTCGATTACGCGATGAAAAAGCACAAGCTTCCTGGTACGGGAGTTGAGGTGACGTCACCAAAAGAATTGGGTGAGCAGCCGAACATGGCGCAGCCTGAGCCGGAGCCAGCTCCTGAACCATTGGGGGCAACATCTCCTGCCAATGTGCCAAAGGCGATTGTTCCGCCAGTATCGCGCCCACGTGTTTCCCCTGCGACGACGCCTGTTACGCCGCCGGCCAAGCCTGTATCGTCTTTGGCTCCAGAGCCTATGCCTCTGGCGGCCCAGCCTTCTGTCGCCCCGGTGACTGCTGCGCCTTTGGTGCCTTCGCCGAAAAAGGTAGAACAGGTTTCCAAGACAACAGAAACGACCACGGTGACTACGACGACCAGCAGTCCCGTGGCCGCGAAAAGTGTAGCGCCGGCAGCTCCTGCAAATGGCTCGTTGGCGGCTCCTGATGTGACGACTGAAGGTTCGCGGTTCCGCCTGGGATCGGGTTATGTTTCCAAAGATGCCGCGCTCGCCCCTGTAGGTGCGCCTGCCGGTCCGATGAAAGTTACCCCAGCAGCGCCAGCATCGACGGCTACCCCCGTCTATCCGGCTGTGACCCCTGCAACGGCCCCGAAGAGTGTGTATCCTGCACCAACTGCGCCCACTACAGTTTCCGCGCCAACCGCTAAAACTGTTTATCCTGCCCCCAGTGATGCAACGTCTCCGTCAGTGCCTATGTTCGAAGACGAATCTACCGCTTCCCCGACCGATCAGATCTCAATTTTCCCGACCCAGTGATCGTTTGATTCGGGGCGCTTTCGTCCGGGTTCGCCCAAGGCCCGATTCAGACACTAACCCATTGCCAATAAAGATAATTTATCGTCGTTAAACGCTTGCATAAATTCCGAAATCATTTACCCTTGATCATAGTGGTTCGATTTGCGTATTCGCGCTAGTTGCAACTTTTTGTTCTTTTACGCCTGCTTCATGGTTTTCTTTTACACTAGTCACAGCATGTC
>CAZUYV010000160.1:0-3372 GCA_964624435.1 uncultured Micavibrio sp.
TCGGCAATGCGTTGTTGCATGGCATCACGGTGTGGGCCAATCTTGGGTGCCTCGGCAATCACGACAATATCGGCGTGATTGATTGTGCCGCCCTTGGATGCAACGCGCCGCACGGCCTCCTTCAAAAATATTTCGCTGTCGGCATTTTTCCATTGGGCATCTGATGGGGGGAACAATTGCCCGATATCGCCTTCGGAGATGGCGCCGAGCAGTGCATCGGTGAGAGCATGCAATACGACATCGGCATCGGAATGGCCTTTGAGTTTGAAGTCATGGGCGATATCGATTCCGCCAAGACGGATCATGCCATTTGGGGACGGTTCAAACGCATGCACATCATAACCCATGCCTGTGCGTGTTTCGGACGTTCTGGTAAGCAGTTTCTCGGCCATAGCAAAATCCTCTACCGTTGTGATTTTAAAATTATCGCGACTGGAAGGAACAAGGACAACATTCGTACCGAAGGCAGTAACAAGGCCAGCGTCATCTGTGAACCTATTATCATTTTCGAATTGTGTGTGAGCCTTTTGTAGAAGCAGATTGTGAAATCCTTGCGGTGTCTGGATTGCCCAAACATGGTTGCGATCCAAGGTGTTGTCGTCTCTGTCATCAACAAGCGTATCGGCCATAGGTGCAGCCAAGGTGGCAGCATCGTGGTGCTTGAGTGTTTCCAAAAGATCATTAATAGCTTTTGCCGAAACAAAAGGCCGGGCGGCATCATGAATGAGAACTTTAAAGTCATAGGCCGGAGCAGATTCATCATGGTTGAAAACAAAGGTGCCTAAAGCGTTCATGCCATTGCGAATACTTTCCTGCCGTGTCGCGCCGCCGATGACGGGAGCGGGAAGGTTCAATCCTTTGGTGGCCTCGGCGTACAAATCTTCATGACCCGCATCGATGATCACGCGCAGTGATTTAAGCCCTTGTATGGACATAAATTTTTCAATTGTGTGGCGAAGGATGGTTTTGCCGCCCGCTTTGCAGTATTGTTTAGGGAGCGAAAGGCCCGCGCGGCTGCCGGTTCCGGCAGCGGGGATCAGGACGTGAAAGTCCGGGTTGGGGCCTTTTGACATATTCTATTCTCTTGCGTTTTTTCTACAAGTTGTGGATAGTCCCAAAAGCGATAAAAAGCAACGAAAGTATACGTTTAGCCGATGAACCAAACGTCGCCCAATCAATCCGAAACTATCCAAAAACCTGCCCGTCCGGGCAGTGTTTCGTTGTGGCGTGCGCTCGACCGGCAGATTTTCAAGCGTGACAGTATATACGGCAACGTGGCCCGCAAGATGTTCCGCAAAGGTTGGACAGGCAAACTGGCCCTTATTCTAATCGTCGCGATTTTTGTAAGCGGCTTTGCCACTTATGGCGCCCTGACGGAAACGCCACCGTTCGGCAATGACCCGGACACCGTTATCTGGCTGCTCAACCTCGATCTGATTTTGATGACGTTGCTGGTCGGCCTCATCATGCGCCGCTTTGCCAAATTGCTCTCTGGCCGCCGTCGCGGGATTGCCGGATCAAAATTGCAGATGCGTCTTGTCGTGATCTTTTCGATCATGGCGGCGGCACCCGCCATCATCATGGCGATTTTTTCCACCTTCTTCTTCCATTTTGGCGTGCAGGCTTGGTTTAGCGAACAAGTGCGGACCGCCGTCAATGAATCGCAAGCTGTTGCAGAATCCTACCTTGAGGAACACCAGCAGGTCATCAAGGCCGATATTCTCGCCATGGCCAATGACCTTGATCGGCAAGCCTACATGTTCTTTGAGAACAAGGAAGGGTTTGAACGATTCCTTGAAACGCAGTCTATGCTCCGCAATCTTTCGGAAGTTTTGGTTTTCGATAGCGGTGGCCGGATCATGGCGCGTACAGGGCTGACCTTTACCCTGACCTTTGAAGAACTACCGACCGATCTGCTGGACCAAGCCCGGGATGGTGAAGTGGTCCTGATGACCGGAAAATATGACGACCGGGTTCGCGCGCTCGTGAAGCTTAATGGCTTTGCCGATTCCTACCTGTTCGTGGGGCGAATGGTGGACCCGGTGGTTTTGACTCACCTAGACCAGACCCGGAACGCCGCCAACGCCTATAATAAGCTGTCGGAAAAGAATTCCGGCCTGATGGTGACGATCACGATGATCTTCATTGTTGTGGCGTTGATGTTTATTCTGGCTGCGACATGGTTTGGGATCATTCTTGCCCGGGCGCTCGTAACGCCGATTGGAACCCTTATTACAACGTCGGAGCGGGTGCGCGCGGGCGACCTGACCGCCCGGGTGGAAGAGGGCAAACAGATCGAGGAATTTGATTATCTGGCCCAGTCATTCAACCGCATGACGATGCAAATTCAAACCCAGCGGGATGAACTGGTCGCCGCCAACCGCCAGATGGATGAACGCCGCCGTTTTACCGAGGCGGTGTTGGCGGGTGTGACGGCGGGTATTGTCGGTGTAAACGAGCAGGGGGTGATTACGCTTGCAAACTCTTCCTCCGCCGAAATCTTTGGCAAGGAGCAATCACAGCTGGCCGGAGAGAAGATTCAAGAAATTATCCCGGAAGTTGCCGCCATTTTGGAGCAGGCGCATCTCAAACCTTCCAAGCTGACACAATCGGAAATCCCTTATCTGGCACGGGATGGATCGCGGCGCACATTGTTGGTGCGTATTGCCATTGAACTAATCGGGGATGCCGGGAAGGGCGCTGTTCTGACATTCGATGATATTACCGAACTGCAATCGGCGCAGCGCGTATCCGCCTGGGCCGATGTCGCCCGCCGCATTGCCCATGAAATCAAGAATCCCCTGACGCCGATACAGCTTTCTGCCGAACGGTTGAAACGCAAATATCTAAAAGAAATTACCAGCGATCCGGAAACATTCTCTGAAATGACGGAAACAATTATCCGTCACGTTGGTGATATCGGCCGTATGGTCAATGAGTTCTCGGATTTCGCCCGTATGCCCGAGCCGGTGATGAAGGATGAAAACCTGACGACCCATATTCGCCAGACCCTTGTGCTGGAGAAAGAAGCGCACCCGGATATTGCCTTCAAGGTGATTGAGAATATTAGCGATGTGCACGTTCTGTGCGATGCACAACAGATTCGTCAGGCGCTGACCAATATCATCCAGAACGCCATCGATTCCATTCATGAAAAGGGCGGAGACAAGCGGTTGAATATCCTGCTGACATTGGACACTTCTTCCGAAAATTGCATGGTTTGTGTGAGTGACAGCGGCCTTGGTCTGCCAAAGGGCGAAGATCCTTCGCGTTTGACCGAGCCCTATATTACCCACAAGGCAAAGGGGACTGGCCTAGGTTTGGCTATTGTAAAGAAGATTATGGAAGACCATAATGGTCGCCTGGTTCTGG
>CAZUYV010000160.1:3472-4778 GCA_964624435.1 uncultured Micavibrio sp.
GGTTTGGCTATTGTAAAGAAGATTATGGAAGACCATAATGGTCGCCTGGTTCTGGGGAATCCCGATTGGTTGAAATCGACAGCGGGATGGGAAGATCTGGGAGGCGCGAGTGTTACGCTGATCCTTCCGCTTCCTGAGAAAGAAACACGCAGCGAAGCCGCGTGATTTGAAAGAGTATAAATGGCAACTGATATTCTGATCGTAGACGACGAAGACGATATCCGGAAACTCATCAAAGGGATTCTGGAAGATGAAGGCCATTCTATCCGCCAAGCGAACGGGTCGGTCAAAGCCTATGCCGAGATTGAGACCCGCGTTCCAGAACTGATCATCCTCGATATCTGGTTGCAGGGCAGTGAAGATGATGGGCTTGATATCCTCAAGAAGGTCAAAAAAGAACACCCGCTTCTACCGATCATCATGATATCCGGCCACGGCACGATTGAGACGGCCGTGTCCGCCATAAAGATGGGCGCTTATGATTTTATCGAAAAACCATTCAAGTCTGATCGTCTTCTCCTGATGATTGAGCGTGCGCTCGAAACAGCGCGCCTTAAACGCGAAAATGAGGCCCTGAAGGAAAAACGCGATACGCCCGTGGAAATGATTGGTGCCTCGGCCACTATGGGCGGTGTTTTCAACGCGATTGAAAAAGTTGCTGGCGCCAACAGCCGCGTGATGTTTACGGGTGAGGCGGGGACCGGCAAGGAAGTGGCTGCACGCCTGCTTCACAAATTGTCCCCCCGCAAAGAAAAGCCGTTCCTTGCGCTTAACTGCGCGATCCTGCATCCGGAACGGCTTGAAGAAGAACTGTTTGGCATGGAAGATTCCCGTGGGGTGTCTCAGGGTATTCTGGAACAGGCCAATGGCGGCACGTTACTCCTTGATGAAGTTGCCGATATGCCGCTGGAAACGCAGGGCAAAATCGTCCGCGTGCTGCAGGAACAAAAATTCACCCGTCTGAAGGGGCATGAGCCGGTTCAGGTGGATGTGCGCATTATTGCGTCCACCAGCCGCAACCTTTTGACGTCCATTCAGAATGGTAATTTCCGTGAAGATTTGTACTATCGCCTGAATGTTGTGCCGGTTACCATCCCCGTTCTCAAACAGCGCAAGGATGATATACCGGCATTGGCCGAACATTTTATCAAACTTTACTCAACACAATCCGGACAGCCAGCCCGCGCGCTGTCCCAGAACGCCGCGATTTCCCTGCAAGGATACGACTGGCCCGGTAACGTTCGCCAGCTTCGCAATGTCATCGAATGGGTGATGATTATGGGCGGCGGCGAAAAAGAGCCGATTG
>CAZUYV010000161.1:0-4744 GCA_964624435.1 uncultured Micavibrio sp.
CAGATCAGGTAAACAACCGCGCCGAAAAGGCCCGGATTGGCGGCATGGTGGATCATAACCTTGGCAGCATCGCAGATGCTGTAAACAATGCCAGTCGCCAAACCACGTCCGCGGCATCTGCCTCCACGCAGGCGGCAACAACCGTGCAAACGATTGCAGCAGCGGCAGAAGAGCTGAACAGTTCAATCATCGAAATTTCCGAGAGCATGGTTCATTCCAAATCTTCGGTGGAGCAGGCTATTCAGTTAACTGAACAAGCCGACCATTCCACACAACAACTGGCCAAGGCAGCGGAACAGATGGGTGGCATCGTCAGCATCATTCAGGACATCGCCAACCAGATCAACCTGCTCGCCCTGAATGCCACCATTGAATCCGCCCGCGCCGGAGATGCCGGTAAAGGTTTCGCTGTCGTGGCCAGCGAGGTGAAAAACCTCGCCATGCAGGTAGCTCAGGCAACCGATAAGATCAGCCTTGAGATCAACGGCATGCAGTCTGTCTCTGGTGACGTTGTCGGCGCGCTCGACAGCATCAAAGCCGCCATTCAGTCGATAGAGGCTGGCGTGACCGGTGTCGCTTCGGCAATTGAGGAACAAAGCGCCGTGACCAGCCAGATGTCATCTCACATGCAAACAGCCTCTATCGCTTGTAGCGATGTCGATGAAAACTTGAAACAGATCCTGAGTTCTATGGAAGTATCGAACCAGTACACCAAAGAAGTGCAGGAAATGTCCAAAGAGCTGGTTTCCGGCTAACCCCTTCAAATTCCTTCACGAAAAGCGGGCCTCGGCCCGCTTTTTGACATGGGCTCGGCTAATTTCCTAAAATAGAGGTATAAATTGAACTCATAGGACAACGACCATGCTTAGGCTTACAAATTCATTCCAAAACACCGGTGCGGGGCTTTCTTTTGCTCGCAGAGCTTTTGGGAATGCCGATGCCAGTAAGGTTCAACCAACACGGTCCATGAACACCAACACCTCTGGTGTCAGTTCCGCCATGAAAAATTTCCTGGCCTTTGGTCTCGGTAGCTCAAACTAAGCTGACAATTTGGCCTTGATAACGCCGCCGGCCTTGCCCATATCGAGCTGACCCGCGTAATTGGCCTTAAGCTCGCCCATCACCTTGCCCATATCCTTGATGCCCGCAGCGCCCGTTTTGGCGATGATATCGTCAACCACCTTGGCTACGGCGGCGTCATCGAGCTGCTTGGGCAGGAAAGACTGGATAATGGCAATTTCGCCGTCTTCCTTGTCGGCCAATTCGGGGCGGTTATTCTCCCGGAAGATTTTAGAGCTCTCGGTCCGCTGCTTGATCATGGATTGAAGCAGACCCAAAATCCCCGAGTCGTCAATTCCGGCATTGGCCCCATCGGTCCGGCTGTTGATATCCTTATCCTTCATGGCGGCGACAATTAAGCGCACAGTGGCAAGTTTCTCCATGTCCTTGTTTTTCATGGCGTCTTTCAGGGCGGCATTTATTTCTTCGCGCTTGCTCACTTTTTTTCTTCCTTCTTGGCTCATTATTGTTTACTAAATCATCTTCCAGTGGACACACGTTAACTGGAAGCAAAATGAATGCCTGATATTTCTACTCCCAAGCCCCCCAAAAACGCAAGCGCAGTCATTGTTTTGGCCGATGGATCGGTGTTTTATGGACAGGGAATTGGCGCCGAAACCAAAACGGTCGGCGAAATTTGTTTCAACACATCGATGACCGGGTATCAGGAGATTTTGACCGATCCGTCCTACGCCGGACAGATTATCACCTTCACCTTCCCCCATATCGGCAATGTCGGCACCAATGATGAAGACATTGAAACCATCAATCCGCAGGCCCGCGGCTGTATCCTGCGTGAAAATGTCACCGATGAAGCCAGCTGGCGCGCCACCCGCCATTTCGATACATGGCTCAAATCCTATCACCTGCCCGGTATTTGCGGGATCGACACCCGCGCCCTGACCCGCCGTATCCGGGACCTCGGTGCCCCCAACGGCCTTCTCTGCGTCAGCTATGACGGCAAGTTCGATCTTGATGCCCTGAAAAAAGAAGCGGCCGCTTGGCCCGGCCTCGAAGGCATGGACCTCGCCAAGGAAGTTTCCTGCACCCAAACCTATAAATGGGAAGAAACCGGCTGGACGCTCGGCAAGGGCTATGGCCGCCTCGACAATCCGCAATTCCACGTCGTCGCAATGGATTTTGGTGCGAAGCGTAACATCCTGCGCTGCCTTGCCAACACTGGCTGCCGCGTCACAGTTGTTCCTGGCAATTCCACCGCTGAAGACATTCTCGCGCATAAACCAGATGGCGTGTTCCTTTCCAACGGCCCCGGCGATCCTGCGGCCACGGGTGAATATGCCGTGCCGACAATCAAGGCGCTGCTCGATAAAAACATACCCATCTTCGGGATCTGCCTAGGTCACCAGATGCTGGCCCTCGCACTCGGCGGCCAAACCAAGAAAATGCACCTTGGTCATCGCGGCGCGAACCAGCCTGTAAAGGATCTCACAACAGGCAAAGTTGAAATCACCTCACAGAACCACGGCTTCTGCGTTCTACCGGAAACATTGCCGTCAAATGCTGAAGTCACGCACATATCCCTGTTCGATGGTTCGAACGAAGGTTTGCGCGTTAAAGATAAACCCGCCTTCTCGGTTCAGTACCACCCGGAAGCATCCCCCGGACCACAAGACAGCCACTATCTCTTCGATCGCTTTGTCGATCTGATGAAAGGAAACAAAGCCGCATGAGTCTTTATGACAGCATGATCAAAAGCGGCCACACGATGTTCCGGTACCGGAGTTACATCCCCCTTCTCTTTTTGGGGCCGATTTTTATCGGTATGCGCGAAAGTGTTTACGTAGAAGACCTTGTCGGTGATGATATTGAAGATATCTGGGTTTTCTTATGCTACCTGCTTTCGATATTCGGTTTGTTCATTCGTTGGGTCACTGTAGGTCATGTCCCCGCTGGAACATCGGGCCGCAATGCCAACGAACAACGCGCTGACTCGCTCAACACAACCGGCATGTATTCGATCGTCCGCAACCCCCTCTATCTTGGCAACTTCATCGCTATTCTCGGCGTTCTCTTATCTATCAAGGTCTGGTGGCTGGTATTGATCGGGACCCTCAGCTTCTTTATCTATATTGAACGTATCATTCTGGCTGAAGAAAAATTCCTGGCCGAAAAATATGGCGACCGCTACAAAACATGGCGCGAAAAAACGCCGGTGATCTTCCCGAATTTTCGCCTGTGGCAAAAACCAGCATTGCCGTTTTCTCTTAAGACAGTCTTGCGCAAGGAATATACCGGCCTGATGGCTGTGGGCACAGCCTTCTTTGTTACCGAAGCTATTACCGATCTCTTTTTTGAAGGCGAAGATTTTATGGAATGGCTGCGTGATGATATGGTCTGGCCGATCATGTTTGTCCTGATTATCGTAACGGGCCTTACGCTGCGTTACTTAAAGAAGAACACAACCATCCTGAAAGTAGAGGGTCGATAGAATGGCGCATCGTCTTCTCAAAGGGTTCAAACTGTTTCGCAAGGAAGCCTATGAAGGCCCATCCTCGCTCATGAAGAAGCTGGTCGAAGAAGGCCAATCGCCCGATTACTTTATCATTTCCTGCATCGATTCCCGGTCTAACCCGGGCACCATTTTCCGCCCCGAACCGGGGACTTTTTTTGCACACAAGGCTATGGGTGCCATCGTCCGGCCTTACAAGAAAGGTACGGCTCTTGCTGCTGCCCTGCAATTTGCTCTCGTTCATAATAACGTAAAAGAAATTATTCTCCTCGGTCACACGGGTTGCGGCGCCATTCAGGCGATGGTGGAAAAAACCGATGATGAAGAAATCTCATCCTTCACCGATGTCGCCAAAGCCGGGCTTGAAAAAGCGCAAGTCAGATGTGGGGATTCCTGCACTCATGACGAACTGCTTCGCCATACCGAAGAAGAAATTGTCCTGCTCTCGGCCGAAAACCTGAAATCATACCCCAGTGTGGCAAACGCTCTGGCCAAAGATCAGGTGGTTATCAAACCATGGCTGTTCGACATGGAAACCGGCAATCTTTTGCAATATAACGACGACTTCAAAGAATTTGTCCCTCTAACCGCGCACAACAAGAAGAGTAAAAATGCCTAAACGGACCGACATAAAATCCATCTGTATCATTGGCGCTGGCCCCATCGTTATCGGGCAGGCGTGTGAGTTTGATTATTCCGGGACACAGGCCTGCAAGGCGCTGCGCGAAGAAGGCTATCGCGTCATCCTCGTGAACTCGAACCCCGCCACCATCATGACCGATCCGTCGATGGCGGACGCGACCTATATCGAACCGATCACACCGGAAATCGTCGCCAAAATTCTTGAGAAAGAACGCCCCGATGCCCTGCTCCCTACCATGGGCGGACAGACGGCGCTCAACACTGCGCTCGCGCTCGCCGAAAACGGCACGCTTGATAAACTCGGCATCGAACTGATCGGTGCAAACCGCGAGGCGATCGCCAAGGCGGAAGACCGTCACCTGTTCAAGGAATGTATGAACGAACTCGGCCTTGAATCCGCAAAATCGGAACTGGCCCACACGATGGAAGAAGCGCGTGCCGCCCTTGCCATCATCGGTCTGCCTGCCATCATCCGCCCTGCCTTCACATTGGGCGGCACCGGCGGCGGCATTGCCTATAACAAGGAACAATACGAACAGATCACCAAGGAAGGCCTCGATGCCTCCCCTATCT
>CAZUYV010000162.1:0-4723 GCA_964624435.1 uncultured Micavibrio sp.
GCAGCAGCGGCTGCGAGCAGTACGTATTTCTTCATGGGGTTCCTCCAAAAAAATAGCGATAAAAAAGCCGGTCGCAAAATCGCTGCCGGTCCTAATGATCTATGTCTAAATTCTGGCGGAATACAAGGGGTCACAAGGCCGGAATACAAAATATTTTGTGGGAATCTTCTCAATCATGGCGAAAATGTGTCATGGACCAAGTATGTCCCGAAAGAGCATTAGATTCTGTATAATCTTTAGGCCCGTAGAGTAGCCGTATCACGCCAGCCATAACAGGCCTCCTTCAGCTTGCCGGGGCCGATTTCGACAACATGGCTTCCGACCTTCTGCCCCCCCATTTTTTCATAGAACGCCTTGGCGCGGGCGTTGCCATCCAGCACCCAGAGGCAAAGGGAAGAATGCTTGGCCTCCTTCAAATCTATCGCTGCCTGTTTTAAAAGGGCCGTTCCCACCCCTTGCCGGAAAAATTCCTCGGCCAGATAGAGGGCGTAGATCTCGGCGGAATAAAGGGGCCGGATGGGGGATGATCCCGGCGGGGGCGTCTTGGTTCGTCCCGTAGTGATAAACCCGGCGGGGCGGCCATCGATTTCAGCAATTAGGGTGTCACTCTCCCCAGCGGCCATCCAGCCTTGCCAGTCTGTAATACGTTGTTCCACGGTCAAGGAATCGAGATAGGCCTGATCGACCATGCCGCCATAAGCCGCCTTCCAGCCGCCAATATGCAGGGCAGCGATGGCGGGGATGTCCCCTTGCGTGGCTTTACGGATCATGTCTATGCTCATTCCTTCATTCAGAGAGGACTTTATCATGGCAGATCAAAAAACCAACACCACAATCCTGGCCTTTATCGCGCTTGTCGTTGTCGCGATCCTCGGCCTTCTTGTTTACAAGAATTTTATTGAGAAGACGCCGGAAGAAAAGATCGCCGATTCCGTCAGTGAAACTATCGAAAATATCGGCAACGCCGTTGCCCCGAAAAAAGACTGATCAGTTTTCGGTGCGGTAGTTCGGCGCTTCGGATGTGATCGTCACATCATGTACATGACTTTCGCGGTAACCCGCGCCGGTCATGCGCACGAACTGCGCCTTCTCTTTCATCTCACCAACCGTGGCGCAGCCTGTGTATCCCATGGCTGCACGCAGACCGCCCACCATCTGGTGAATGACATTGCCAACCGGACCTTTGTAAGGAACACGTCCTTCGATGCCTTCGGGCACAAGCTTGTTGGATTGTTTGACGCCACCCTGGAAGTAGCGGTCGGCAGAGCCCTGCACCATCGCGCCGACGGAACCCATACCGCGGTAGGATTTGTAGGAACGGCCCTGATAAAAGATCACTTCGCCGGGCGCTTCATCTGTTCCGGCAAAGGCACCGCCCATCATGGCGCAATCAGCCCCAGCGGCAATCGCCTTGGCAAAGTCGCCTGAATATTTGATCCCGCCATCGGCAATAACCGGAACACCATGTTTGTGCGCCTCTTCCGCAACATTCATGATGGCGGTGAGTTGCGGAACGCCGACACCAGCGACAACCCGTGTTGTGCAGATGGAGCCCGGACCGATCCCCACCTTCACAGCATCGGCACCTGCATCGATGAGCGCCTTCGCGGCCTCAGCCGTGGCGATGTTTCCCGCGATAATCTGAAGTCCGTTGGTGCGAAGCTTGCGGACATGTTGCACCATTGCCAGTACGCCTTTTGAATGGCCGTGCGCCGTATCGACGACTAGCACATCAAGTTCGGCATCGGCCAGCGCCTCCGCCCGCGCAATATTCCCCTCACCCGTACCAATCGCCGCGCCAACACGCAGGCGGTCTTTATCGTCCTTACAGGCGTTTGGGAATTTCTGCGCCTTTTCGATATCTTTCACGGTCACAAGACCGATACAGCGTTCGTCGTTATCGACAACCAGCAATTTTTCAATGCGATGTTTGTGCAGCAGGCGACGGGCTTCATCCTTGTCGATCTTGTTATAGGCCTTCACGATATTTTGAGATGTCATCAGTTCGCTGATCGGCTGTTTCAGATCTTCGGCAAAACGAACATCGCGGTTGGTCAGGATACCCACTAACTTGCCAGAGCTTTTTTCAGTCACCGGAATACCGGAAATATTGTACTGGCGCATCACGGCAAGGGCCTGTCCCAAGGTTGCCTCTGGTTCAATTGTAATCGGGTTTACGACCATACCTGATTCATAGCGTTTGACGCGGCGAACCATTTCGGCCTGTTCCTCAATCCCCATATTGCGGTGGATGATCCCCATCCCGCCATTTTGCGCCATGGCAATCGCCATTTCTGTTTCCGTGACCGTATCCATGGCCGAGGACAGGAGCGGAATATTGAGGCGGATTGTCTTGGTGAGCATCGTCCCCGTGTCAACCGCGTCGGGCAGAACATCGGATGCGCCGGGCACCAGTAAAACGTCGTCGAACGTCAGGGCTTCGGGGATCAGCAATGTAGGGGAGGAAATTGTCTTGGCCATGCGCAAATCTTTCTAAGAAACAGTGATTTGCAGGGCATATATACGCCGACCCTGCCAAAAGTAAAGATTTTTATCTGAATCGTTCAAAATCAATCACATCCATTAGTTCGTTTGTCGCCTTTTTAAAAATGTCATCCCAGTTTCGTCCCCGATTTAATAGTTCGTTTGAAAGTTTTGTCGTTTTGTCATCCCACTTTTACCTTTGGTGTCTGGCCCTTGCCGGCCTTAAGATTGTATTAGGAAAATATACCTAATTATTGATAATTGGTCAAGGTAAAGCTTCCAAACTTGGGGAATTCCCGCTCCCCGCTTTCATTAACATTATTCTGTTTGACATATCCCCGGAACGGGCGTAAATCGCCGCTTCATAAGACTGCCCCTGAAGGACAGCCAGTAAACTTTTAGAAGGTGTCAGAACCATGTTTGTTGATTTAAAAATTCCTAGCCGTTTCGTTCCAGCCGAAGTTACCCTAGAAAACCTCAAAAAATACGATGACAGCATGCGCGCTGAAATCGAAGAAACTTACCAGCGCCTCAAAGCAGCGAGATTTGCCAAAGCATCCAAAGACGGTGCAAATGTTACAGCCATATTCGGCAGCCACGGAACCGGCGTTCGTACACTCATGAAAAACCTGAAAAGCGAAACAGCAGGACCAGCCCCCGTCAATTTGAACGCCGAGCTTTTCGCAACAGCATTGCCGAGCTTTACCAATGATGGCGCCAGCCTTGAAAATCGTGGCTACGGTATTGGCGATCAGGAGGTTGATGCAATTATTCAGGGCATCACAGCCCGTTATCTTCCAGCCGGAAAATATATGCATGACCGCATGATGGAAGAAGCCCTTGAAGAAGGCCATTCCGTCATCATTACGAAACGTGGCCGCACGAATGGCGGCGTTAAACTGGTAAAAGCCTTTATCGATGCCGGCATTCCTGTCCACACTATTTTGTACCAAGCCCCGCTATCTTTGAAATTGGAGGCCGCTGCCATTCCAGGCAGCATTTCCATTAGCCAAGAAGAAGTCATCGCAGAGCACAAAACCATGACATCCAGCATGATGGAACTGGCCAAATTGCCGACAGACCTCCTCTCTATTTACTATCGTGTAAAAGAAGGCGCAAAAGTTGATGGTAATGCCCACCTTGTTGCCAGCGGCGATAAAAAAACTTTCAGCGTTTATGATGAAACTTTAGCCGGTGTCTTTAATTCGCAATTCAAAATGGATGCGACGGTCGAAAACCTGATGAAGGTGACAGACCGCACCCAAGTGCATTTCCCGCAGACCTTCACAAAAGGGTTTACGCTGGAAAGCGTTTAATTAAAGTTTCAAGGGAAAAGTGGAGTTTGCGGATGCGGCTCCTCTTTTTAAGAGAACGGGGCTTTGCGGATGCGGGCCCCGTTTTTTTTATTCCGATGCGCGGCGGAAGCCCTGCGCGATCACATAAGTCTCAGGCGATTCCTTGCGCGATGCGGGCGGTTTGATGTGCTTGATGGTTTTGAAATCCTTTTTCATCAGCGCCAGAAGGTCTGATTGCGTACCACCCTGAAACACCTTGGCGATGAAGGTACCGCCGGGCGCCAAAATTTCAGCCGCAAAATGATAGGCCGCCTCGACCAACACGATGATTTTCAAATGGTCTGTCTGTTGGTGACCGATTGTGTTGTGCGCCATATCGGACATGACGACATCGGCCTTTTCCCCGCCGAGCGCATTGATCAGGGTTTCCGGCGCAGCGTCATCCATGAAATCCATTTGGAAAAAGGTCACGCCGGGAATATCATCCATTTCGAGAAGATCGATGGCGACAACATGTTTGCACCCCTTTTGGACCGCGACCTGGCACCAGCCACCGGGGGCGGCGCCAAGGTCTACTACCACCTGCCCTTTTTTCAGGGCGTGGACTTTCTCATCGATCTCTAAAATCTTGTAGGCGGCGCGCGAGCGATAGCCGTCCTTCTTCGCCTTTATGACGTAAGGATCGTTGAGCTGGCGTTGCAGCCACTTAATCGATGATATCTTGCGGCCCTTGGCCGTCTTGATGCGTTCACCCATGGGGGGTTCTATACAAGCAAACGCCGGAAACGTCAAAGACTGGCGGTTAAAGGACCATAACAAAGGTTGAAATGCAGAAGGCGGTGATCAGGATGGTGATCGAAGCCGCGATATGGACGTGTTTGTTCACCCCTGGTGAGAAAAAGGCCAGCACCAGAAACAGGAATATAAAGGCGCTGTAGGTGATC
>CAZUYV010000163.1:0-4719 GCA_964624435.1 uncultured Micavibrio sp.
ATCATGCCGCTGATATTGATGATCTGTGATCCGCTATGCGTGGCGACAAGGCCGATGTCATACACAGCGGTGTGCGAGGCGAGCCCCTTGGCAAGGACGCTGACACTGGAGGGCGCGGCAAGAGCGTTCGAAGAAGCGAGAACCACTCCGGACAATAGCAGTAAGGCAAGGGATGGAAATTTCATTCGTACCCGGATCGAGTGGGGGGTTGAAGGCTTATCCATCAAGTCTAATCCAAGATGCCCCATCAGGAAAGAAAATCTTAACCATTTCAACGGCAAAGCTTACCGGGCAGGTCGTTTTTTACAGGGCCGTCATAGGCAGTTCTTACCAACGCTATGGACTGTGCCACACCCTTAACCCCTTGATCCCCCTCAAGATTACAAAAACTGGAAAATTGGCACGAACTTCGCACCGTTGTAATCGGAGTAAACGGTGGTGAATAGGTCACCCCACGAATACAGGGTAAGGGTTTGAGTAATGCAGGATTTGGTTCAAACAACGCCGCCTCATACGTTCGGGAAGCGCAAGCGCCTTCCTATGAGTTTTAACGCCCACGATGACGAAGACCGTGATCTGGAACGTGACGGCTGGTGGAGGACAATGAGTGCCGGCATGGCTGTGATCAAATATCTATGTACTCTGGCTGAACAGGCCGAACACAAAATTGCATCGCTGGAAGAGCGTATTGCGAAACTGGAACAGCTCGCGACATCGGATGAACTGACATCCCTTCTCAACCGCCGCGGCTTTTTCGATGCCTTCGCCAAGGAAATGGACCGCACCAATCGCGGCCACAGCGAAGGCGGCCTTTTGATCCTCGTCGATCTCGACAATTTTAAAATGATCAACGACACACATGGCCATCAGGCCGGTGATGCCGCCCTGCGCCTTGTGGCCAAGGCCCTGTCCGCCGATATCCGCGTGATGGATGCCTGTGCCCGTATCGGCGGCGATGAATTTGTTTTGCTTCTGGCCAACACGGAACGCACCAAGGCCCTCGTCCGCGCTCAGAACATGATCAAGAAACTGAACAGCCTGACACTGGTCTGGTTCGGGACAGAAATTCCCGTACGCGCCAGCCTCGGCCTCAAAGATTACAAACCCGGCGACCAGATCGATGCGATCTTCGGTGAAGCCGACAGCCGCCTGTATGATGTCAAACGCAGCAACAAAAAAGCCAGAATAGACATACCGCAAGCGATGTAAACAAAGGAACAGAAGTCCGTCTGCCGCCCCTCCCCAACCGTGAACCCCCAAGGCAGACGATTAGACCCGGTATCTCCCCCAAGATACCGGGTCGTCCTTTTTGGGATTCTGGGATATAATCGCGGGCGATGAAAAATATTCTTAAAAAACTGTGGCAGTACTGGAAATGGGTGTGCGTCACTTTGCTCACGACTTATGCCGCGCTTATTCTGATCACCGGGCTTGTGATGGGATGGAAACATATGAAACCCACGGATCATCAGAAAAAAGTTCAAGAATGTATTGAAACCGGCGGACGATGGAATGCCGACACCAATTCCTGTGAGAATGCGGCATAAGGAGAGCGTAAATGGATGATAATGTTCTGATTGCCTTTGCCTTTGGCGCCTGCGCCTTTGCCGCGCTCGCTACCGTTCTGGGCGCTGCCGTCCTGTTTAACGTCAAGGAACCGCATCCGCGCCTGCTCTCTTTCGGCCTCGCCTTTGCGGGCGGCGCGATGGTGTACATCTCTTTGGTCGAAATTTTCGTGAAATCACACATGGCGTTCGGTCAGACAATGGCGGACAAGCCCGCCTATGAATTCGCCACCCTCGCCTTCTTCGCGGGCGTGCTGATCGTGGCGGCGCTGGATCGACTGGTGCCCAATCCGCACAACGCGCTGCATGATGATCATCACCATGGCGACCAGAAACATATCGCCCGGGTGGGATTGATGGCCGCCATTGCGATCACCGCGCACAATTTCCCAGAGGGGATGGCGACCTTTTTTGCCACGCTCGATGACCCCGCCGTGGGTGCCCCCCTCGCCGCCGCCATTGCAATACACAACATTCCGGAAGGGGTGAGCATCGCCATCCCCGTTTATTACGCTACGGGGAGCAAGGCCAAGGCCATCCTCGCCTGCGCGGTGTCGGCACTGGCCGAACCAGTCGGTGCCGCGATCGGTTACACAATCCTGCAACCGTATCTATCGCCAGCGGTGTATGGATGGGTCTTTGGGATTATCGCCGGGATCATGGTGTATCTGGCGCTCGATGAATTGCTACCCGCCGCGAAACGTTACGCCAAGGGCCACGAAACCGTCTACGGCATGGTGCTTGGAATGGGCGCACTGGCATTGTCACTGGTGTTGTTTAGGTAGACTACAGTTATAATATCTTCTTAATTAGATGGCCTGTCTTATTGCCCTTATCACCGCTTAATTCAACAAGTTCTATTGCTTCTGCTTTATCTGCTATAACAGCAGCAACTTTTTCCAAAAAAGCCTTTTTATCTGCTTCGGGCAAAATACTTGTTATCTCCTGCCCTATACGAGTTATTCTAACAATTCTTAAATCTATTGGAAGCTTGGAATTCTTAGGTTTAATTATCAACCCATAGGAATCCTCTTCAAAATAAATGTTTCCATCAGCAGCTACATTCATCCCAATTTTTAGATCACCGTCATGTAGTAGGCCAATCTCTTGAAGAAATGTAAAATCCAAGAGATCTGCACCCTTTAAACCTTTTGGCTTGATTATATATCCCTCAAAAGATCTCGTTGCTACTGCCGCCTCAAACAACCTGGCAATCTGAGCATCAAGCTCAGACATAAAACGCAGAGTTGTTAAAGAAAATTTGCCCGGTCTGCGTATTTCGCCAGTAAGCACCTGAGCCCATAGCCTTCTAAACCTATCAGAAGAGGCCTCTCCAGCATAACGATCAAAAGTATTTAGCCAATCATCATCCAAAAGTGTTTCATTAGTCTCATCATCGGGCTTTGGCAATCTTAACAATTCGGCCGCTTCAATCATAATTGCATCGCGATTAATCTGCTTTCTAGTTTGATCTTTTAGAAAACCTGAAACAACGCGATCACCAAATTCTGGGGAGGACAATAACTTTTTCTCTGCCGTGTCACCCTCAACTTTAATTAATGCTTGTTTGGCTACACTCTCAGCACGAATTTCTTGAGCTATGCTTTCAAGCTTGGCGACTGGAACATCTAAAATACTTCCGCCTAATCTATCAAGAGCTGCTACAAAACGACTCTTTACTGAAGCGTTTATTTTGCTTTCAGTTAATTCCGCAGAAACGGAAATCTCTTTATCTAAATGATCTCCGCCCTCTGCCATCACGCCGCTTCAACCTTCTTCGGCAAATTCAGTTTCAGGTGAAGGTCTTTGAGTTGCGCATCGGTGATCATACTCGGCGCGGCCATCATTGGGTCTTCATACTGGCCGTTCATGACGAAAGCATAAACTTCGCGTAAGTTAGGCTCATCTGCCAGCAGCATCACGATACGATCGATCCCGAAGGCGCAACCGCCGTGCGGCGGGGCACCATAACGGAACGCATTCAGCATACCGCCGAATTTCGCCTCAAGCACATCTTTGGAATACCCGGCAATCGCAAAGGCCTTTTCCATGATGTCGGGGCGGTGGTTGCGGATACCGCCGGAACAGAGTTCATAACCGTTACACACGCAGTCATACTGGGTTGCGACAACGGCCAAAGGATCACCATTGAGCGCATCCATCCCGCCTTGAGGCATTGAGAACGGGTTGTGGGAGAAGTCGATTTTTTGCGCCTTCTCATCGAATTCATACATCGGGAAGTCGATAATCCAGCAAAGGCGGAACACGCCCTTCTCGATAATATCCATGTCTTCGGCGATTTTGTTGCGGGCTTTACCGGCCATTGGCGCAGCTTTGTTTGGCAGGTCGCAGACGAAGAAAATCGCATCGCCTTCTTGCAGGCCGGCGGCCGTTTTCAAGTCCGCAAAGGCGGCATCAGGAACAAATTTCGCAATCGGCCCCGCGCCCACGCCATCCTTCACAACGATATAACCAAGGCCTGGTGCGCCTTCACCACGTGCCCAGTCATTGAGCTTGTCAAAGAAGGAGCGTGGCTTGTCACCAACATTTGGTGCACGGATAGCGCGGACAACGCCACCCTTGGCAATCACGCCCTTGAAGGCATTGAACGTGACGTCTTCGCGTTCGAATACTTTGGTGACATCAACGATTGTCAGCGGGTTACGGAGGTCCGGCTTGTCCGATCCATATTTTAGAATCGCATCGGCATATTTCATGTTGGGCATGAATTCGACTTTGTGCTTCGTGCCCGTGAAATCATTGAATTCTTCGAAGATACCGCCAATGACTTTCGTCATTACGGCGAACACGTCTTCCTGCTGGATAAAGCTCATCTCCACATCGAGCTGGTAGAACTCGGCAAGGCGGTCGGCGCGACCATCTTCATCGCGGAAACATGGCGCGATCTGGAAGTAACGGTCAAAACCCGACATCATCAGCAATTGTTTGAACTGTTGCGGTGCCTGTGGCAGCGCGTAGAATTTACCCGGATGCAAACGCGACGGAACGAGGTAGTCACGCGCGCCTTCTGGGGAGCTTGCCGTCAAAATTGGTGTCTGGAATTCCTGGAACCCTTCTTCCACCATCCGCTTACGCATAGACGAGACCACGTTGTTGCGCAGGCGGATTTTCTTGTGCATGCCTTCGCGGCGCA
>CAZUYV010000164.1:0-4660 GCA_964624435.1 uncultured Micavibrio sp.
ATGTTAATTGAAAAAGTTTAAGGGGCGTTAAAGAATGCCTAAAATTTTAGGGAATGAAAAAACGGCGGGAAAACCCGCCGTTTTTGAAATCTTATAGAACGCGGTCTATTCAACCAGCTTGTTCCACCAGCCCTTTTTCTTTTTGTCCGGCGCCTGATTTATCACTTCGTAATCACGAGGGGCAGCAGGAGCCGATGGTTCTCTGTCATTTGAGACCGATGGGCGGGCCGCGAAGGACGTTGTTTCCGAAGGGGCAGATTGCACGGATGATGGGGCCACAGATGGGGCCGAAGATTCATTCGAACCTTCTTGTCCGCCTTCACGCGGGCCACGGTCACCGCGGTCACGACCACCACGGCGGCCACGGCCACCACGATTGCGATCACGGCGCGGAGGACGATTACCATTCTCTCCACCTTCGGCAGATTGGTCTACAGACGATGATTCACCGATATCCGCGGCGAGTTGTTCGTTCTGGAGATCACCCTCACCAGCGGGAACAGCCTGATCGTTTTGATCACGACCACCGCGACGGCCACGGCCGCCACGGCGACCACGGCGACGGCGTGGACGGCCTTCGCTATCAACGCCATTGTCATCTTCACGAGGTTCTGAGGATTCGGAAACTTCTGTGCTTTCTTCATCCAGTTCTTCTTCCTCGGACTCTTCATCAAAGGAATCATCGGATGCGGCCACGACTGAAATCGGCGCCTGTGTTTTCGGCGCTGATGTACGAGCCACAGCTTCTAATGTGAACTGAGTATTGGAGAGCGAGTCATCGGTCGCCACGGTAATGGCAAAACCATAACGGTTTTCGATGTCGTTCAACAGGCCACGTTTGTTGTTCAGAAGATACAACGCAACCTTGGAAGACATAGTCAGAAGAATATCTAAGGACTTGCCCTTGATTCCTTCGGCTTCCAATGCGCGAATGATCGATATAGCGGAGAAGTCGAGCGTACGAACACGGCCCGTTCCGGCGCAGTGGGCGCAGATTTCAGTCTGCGCTTCAGCGAGGGATGGGTTCATGCGCTGACGCGAGAGTTCCAGAAGACCGAAACTTGAAATACGTCCTACCTGAATGCGGGCATGATCTGTCGACAGCGCATCACGCAGGCGTTGTTCAACCTTACGGTTGTTGCGACGGTCTTCCATATCGATGAAATCGATAACGACCAGACCGCCAAGGTCACGCAAGCGAAGTTGACGGGCGACTTCATCGGCGGCTTCAAGGTTGGTCTTAAGCGCAGTCTCTTCAATATGGCGTTCTTTGGTCGCACGGCCGGAGTTAACGTCGACAGAGACCAGGGCCTCGGTCGGGTTAATAACTAGGTAGCCGCCCGATTTCAGATTGACCGTCGGTTCGCCAATATCGGCAATCTGCGCCTCAACACCAAATTTGTGGAACAGCGGAATTTTGTCGTTCTTGTATTCCTGAACCTTCTTGGCATGAGATGGCATCAGCATCTTCATGAAGTCTTTGGCTGCTCTATGACCTTCATCACCGGAGACGTAAACGTCTTCGATATCGCGGGTATAAAGATCGCGGATCGCGCGCTTAATCAGATTGCCTTCTTCGTAAATGAGGGCAGGTGCTGATGATTGCAGCGTGTGTTCGCGAATAGTATTCCAAAGACGGGTGAGGTAATCGAGGTCGCGTTTAATCTCCACCTTCGTCCGGGCAACGCCGGCGGTGCGGAGAATGACTGACATACCTTCTGGAACCGACAGGTCATCCAGCATATCTTTCATGCGCTTGCGATCTTTGAACGAAGCAATCTTGCGGGAAACGCCGCCACCACGAGGGGAATTTGGCATCAGAACGCAGTAACGGCCCGGCAGCGACAGATAGGTTGTCACAGCGGCGCCCTTGTTGCCGCGTTCTTCTTTGCTGACCTGGATCAGCATGATCTGACCGCGCTTGATGACTTCCTGAATTTTATAGTTGCGGCGGAAATTGAAACGGAAGGGACGATCACCATCCACGCCATCGCCGCCGATGCTTTCAACACTGTGATCATCCTGATCGGCGCGCCCATGACGGCCACCGCGACCACGACCGCCACTGCGACCGCCACCATTACGACCACCGCGACCACGACCGCGACCACGTTCACGGCCCTTGCGATTGCCTGATCCTTCGGCTTCTTCACCTTCTTCGGCTGAGGCACCCTCAGCAGTCTCTACGCCTTCTTCATTGTCCTGATCATGTTCGTGGTCATGATCTTCATCATCACCTTCTTCTTCATGATCATGGTCTTCGTGCACATCGTCGGATTCAGCCTCAAACTGAGCCTGTTCTTCTTCGTTGCGTTCATCGTCCTGATCATCTTCTTCGACAACCGGACCCTCCAGAATTTCAGGACGGTTTTCCATTGCAATCGGCGGATGGCTTTCGGAATCATTATCGGATTCTTCCAGTTCATCTTCCTCATCGAGGGGTTGGTCTTCACCGCCGACTTCGACGATGGCTTCAATTTCTTCTTCCTCGTCTTCTTCAAGCGGGGCTTCGGATTGAGCGGCGCGTTGTTCGCGAGCGGCTTCTTCTTGTTCCAGTTCATTGTCGTGTTCTTCCAGCTCGGCCATCTGGGCGGCGAGAAGAGCTTCGCGGTCAGAGACCGGGATGCGGAAATAATCAGGGTGAATTTCAGAGAATGGCAAAAAGCCATGGCGGTTACCGCCGAAATTAACGAACGCTGCTTGCAGCGAAGGTTCTACCCGCGTTACTTTGGCGAGGAAGATCCCCCCCTTAAGTTGTTTGCGGACTTTTGATTCATAGTCGAATTCGACAAGACGGTTGCCGTCTACGACTGCGACCCGTGTTTCTTCTGCATGGGTGGCGTCGATTAGCATAGTTTTAGGCATGGAATATTCCTCCAGCGCTGCTGCCCTGACTTCCCCCTGAGCGACAGATGAAGGACGACGGCGCAAAGCGCCATAAAATTAAATATATGGGTAGGACCCTGCCTGGGTCATTTGGACTACTGCAACGGCTAAGAAGCCAACCTAAATGGTCTGGTCGGCCCCTGCTTTTTCGCGCACTCGCACCGGCTCAAAGCCTGGTGGCAGGACCTATATAATACCGTTTCAACCAGCGAAACCTTTGAAAATAAACAACTTTACAACTACTGCTTGGCCGCGACGGGTCGCTTATGAAGACAATACACAGATGAGACTTCATATACAACGTTAATTTGTCCGGCTATGATGAAAAGATTGCAAAGCCTTCCGTTCCTTGTATCCTGTTGCCATCGAACAGGTTTACGGAATCCATTGTGACGCGTTTATTTCTTTTTATTGTTACCCTCACCATTTTTTCCGGTCTTTTGACCTATGAAGCCTTGGCTCAAACCGAGTTAAACATCAATTCGCTTCGTATCGGAACGCACCCTGAAAAAACCCGCATGGTTGTAGAACTTTCTCAACCAGCTAATTTTCGGGTTTTTTACCTTTCCGCCCCTCCCCGTGTCGTTATCGACCTGCCTAGTTTTGGATGGAAGGCTGGAACGCCGCCTCTCCCCCCCGGCAGTCTTGTCCGCGCTGTCAGACAAGGACCGTTACAGCCCGGAATTTCACGAATTGTGGTGGAAACAGAGAATGCCGTCTCTCTTCAGAACGCCTTTACTATGCCAGCATCCGGCAGCAATCCAGATCGTGTCGTAATCGATTTTTCAAAGGCTGGGGCGACCTATAGCCCTGCCCAACAGCGTAGTTTTGGCTCGCTCAACAATGACAACATCAAGACGGCACCAAAGCCCGACAATAAAATTGCAAAAGAAGATCATGTTCTCCGACTACCTGTAGAAACCGCAAAACCCAAGGCAGAGACTGTTCCAGTTTCCGTGCCGGTTGCCCCTGTTCCCGGTCTGCGGGATATCAAACCGATGATCGTTATCGATCCTGGTCATGGCGGTCAGGATCCCGGCGCGCTTGGTGATGCGGGTCACAAGGAAAAGAATGTAACGCTCGCGGTCGCCAAGGACCTGAAAAAGGCGCTCGAAGATACCGGACGCTATAATGTACAGCTGACACGTTCGACCGATATCTTCATCAAATTGCAGGACCGGGTCAAAATAGCGCGGCGGATTGGCGCCGATCTCTTCATTTCGCTTCATGCCGATTCCATCGACAAGCCCGGGGTTCATGGAGCCTCCATCTATACGCTCTCGAACAAGGCATCCGATGAGCAGACAGCCAAGCTGGCCGCCCGTGAAAACCGTGCCGACCTGATTGCCGGGGTTGACCTTTCTCACGAAGACAAGGAAGTCGCCGATATCCTGATTGATCTCGCCATGCGCGACACGATGAACCAGTCAAAGTTTTTCGCAAACACAGTCGTCAATAATATAGATGCCAGCCAGATTGATCTTCTGGAAAAACCTCATCGCTTCGCGGGTTTCGCAGTTCTAAAGGCACCTGATATTCCATCAGTCCTGATTGAAATGGGTTTTATGTCCAATCGAAAAGAGGTAACGCAGCTATCCTCCCCTGCTTACCGCAAAAAGTTGGCTGCGGCCATCACTGCTGGCGTCGATGGTTATTTTGCCAAAGTGCGCAAAAACAGCCAGAAATAGGTCTTCTTCCCGCCGCTTCCATCCTCAGACCTCACAAAGAATTGAAAAAAATGCAGTTTTTTTCAAAAAGGGGATTATCACGTGCT
>CAZUYV010000165.1:0-4601 GCA_964624435.1 uncultured Micavibrio sp.
TCTTCAGGCATTTGAGGGTATAATATAGGGAGAATTCGAATTTCAAAAGGGCAGAAATCACATGGCCGACCGACCATCTTTTGACTGGCAAGACCCCCTCCTCCTCGAAGAACTCCTGAGCGATGAAGAAAAGATGGTCCGTGACACGGCGCATGACTTTGCCCAAAACCGCCTGCTTCCGGGCGTGATTGAGGCCAATCGCCACGAAAAATTCGATCCCGGCATCATGCAGGAAATGGGTAAGCTTGGCCTGCTCGGTGCGACCCTAACCGGTTATGGCTGCCCCGGAGTATCGCAAATTGCCTATGGTTTGATCGCACGCGAAATGGAACGGGTTGATTCCGGCTACCGCTCCGCCCTCTCCGTTCAATCATCCCTGGTCATGTATCCGATCCACACTTTTGGGTCAGAGGTGCAGCGGCAAAAATACCTTCCAAATCTGGCGACTGGAAAAACTATCGGATGTTTTGGATTGACCGAACCTGATGGCGGGTCCGACCCGAGCGCGATGCGCACCGTCGCAAAGAAGGTTCAGGGTGGATACAAGGTTTCTGGATCGAAACAATGGATCACCAACTCCCCGATTGCGGATGTATTCGTTGTCTGGGCAAAGGAAGAAAGCAGCGGCGAAATACGCGGTTTCATCCTCGAAAAAGGGATGAAAGGCCTCGAAGCACCAAAAATCGAGGGGAAATTCTCACTTCGCGCCTCAACAACCGGCGGGATTATGATGGATGACGTGCTTGTGCCGGATGAAAACCTGCTCGAAGGTTCCGGCGGCGTGAAATCGCCGTTTATGTGTCTAAACTCCGCCCGCTATGGAATCAGCTGGGGCGTAATGGGCGCGGCCGAGGCGTGCTGGCATCAGGCGCGGCAATATACGATGGACCGGGTCATTTTCGGCAAGCCGTTGGCGCAACAACAACTGGTGCAAAAGAAACTCGCCGACATGCAAACGGAAATCACATTGGGCCTGCACGCCGCCTTCCGTCTTGGCAAATTGAAAGATGAAGACCGCGCTCCGCCTGAGGCGATCTCAATGATGAAACGGAACAATTGTGGCAAGGCGCTCGATATCGCGCGGCTGGCGCGTGACATGCTGGGCGGCAACGGCATATCTGATGAATATCATGTGATCCGCCATGTTATGAACCTCGAGGCAGTCAATACCTACGAAGGCACGCATGACATCCACGCACTTATTTTAGGACGGGCACAAACGGGCCTTCAGGCGTTCTCGTAACATTCGTGGGCGAGCGCCCTATGCGTTTGGGCTCTTCAGACTTCTTCACTGCGGCTAAATAATCCGCAAAGACATCGCCATCCACCTGCATGACTTTCTGGTAGAAATCCTTGTTTGCCTCCATAAAGGATGCAAACTCTTCCGGCGTATCGCTGTAGAGAAGATTGCCCTCAAAATTGAAGGCATGAATGTAGGACTGGCGATTCATATTCCAGCCAAAAGAATACGGGATGCGGTACGGCGCATCATCTTGACTTGGAAAGGTAGACGCAAAACCTGCGTTTTCCAAAGCGTCCTTTAAGGTGACAATATTTTTCTTGCCCATACCCTTAATTTTAAAAATGTCTTTTTCGGAAAAACTGAGCAACTGCCCAACAAAGAAAATCCTGTTTTCGGCATAGTAATTTGTAATGCCGGCGCTACGGCCACGCATAAGCGTTTCAACAGGCAACAATGCGGCGGATTTGATAAGGGACCAGTCAGTCATTTGTGTTCTTTGCGCGTACGATCAAGGTGCAGTCGGTCTGGGTGGTTTCACAGCGATATCGAGCCGCGAAGGGACGCAATAATCATCAAGATTACCACGGAAGCCAATACCGGGGTCATACTCGGCCAGGATCTTTTCCATCCCTTTTTTCGTGAGGTCCAGCACGCGCCCGGTTTTTTGGGCCGCAACATACAATGTTTCAACCGCGCCATAGGGCATGTGAAGTTTGACGTAGGAACTTGATCCCTCTTCAATGTCCGATGTGGCGTCAGAAGATAGGTAAGTTTCACCCATCTGTGTTTTCATGTAATACGGCCCACCAAGATTATTGGGGCCGAGCGAAAGAAATGTCATCCACACACCGGATTCCAGATCAGGCTTGAGCGATGTAATGGTCACAATGGCGCTGAACGGCGCGGAAAAACGAGCGAAGCTTTCCGGATTTGCCTTCATGTCGAAATCGATTTTAGCGCTGACAGTCATACTCATCCCCCTAAAACTAGGGGAAATATAAGTCACTTTTGTAATTATGTCAATAAAAGGCGCCACTAACCCTTACAGCCCATGGATTCCGGGCATAACAGGCTTCTAGCGCGGCTGATCCAACCCCAGTTTTTCCAAGACCTTCTCAACAAGGATTTGCCGGAATTTTGTCTGAACATCATCTTCATTTAAAACAGCTTTGACAAATTCGTCTTTTAAACCAGAACGGAGATTTTCTGGAAGCAATTCGATAAAATAGCGGTCCTGCTCAGTTGGAATTGCCGGTATTTGGGATTTTTCAACAGCATTCGAAATTTCATCAATCGATGTCAAAGGACCATTTTCCTGTTCCGCAGTCGCTTCCTTTGTTGCTTCCGACTTAAAATCTCTGGCATTTTTCCCCAAGGCGATTTGAGCGAACAAATCAATATTCTCATCTAAAAATTTCCCCAGCGCCGTCTGACGTGCCGCATATCTTTCGGTCTTGTGATATTCCGCAAAAAAATTGGTACCCTGCATTCCAGTTAAACCGTAAGTCCCTCTATTTGGATCATGATAGAATCCGTTTTCATGGCCCTGTGTCTTTTCGAATTCCTGCAACGCGTCCCATAAACGGCGTTCCAGCGCCAGCCCTAATCCATAATGAATATAATCTTCACCGGTTCTTACGGAACGGTGCAAAGGTGCAACAGGATTTAATCCGTGCATGGACAGGAATTGATTGATTGCTTCAAGCGACCCCTTGCCCATCCCGTTGTTACCAATAAGATTGTCACCTGTGCTGGTATAAAGCTCGAGTATCGTGTCTTTCTTGCCCATGCAGAAACCGTTGACGACACGTGTATCGTTAAAAACCGTGATCGGTTGCATCAGAAGATTTTTGAATTCTTGTAAATTATCCATATCAAACACCCTTTTTATATGGGCGCTTGATACTAAAAATTTATTATTATGTCAATAATTAACGCTTATTCGTCGTCTTCAATGGACGCAAGACCTGTGAATTGGGACTGACTGGTCCAGAAACGCTCAAACATCCTCATGGTCTTAATGGGTTTGTCGGCGCTTTCCTAAAGAGTATGGGAGTTCACCCTCTTACGAAGGGCCATTTGCAGATGGCTCACTCACGGAATCTGCCTGCAGTAAAGAATGGCGCTCTCGCTCTTCTTTCTCAGCCAAATTGTAGATAAGAACCTTGAATGCCTCGCGGTGATCCTTGCCCTGTTCTTGGAAAACATCCCTTAAAGGACGCCCCGGCTCATCCTTGATGGCTGTGCCTGGAATGCTGAAAAGTACTTCTTTCAATGTCGAGGTCATTCCCAAAAAAAGCCCGGAATGAGCAATATCACCCTGAATATGATTGAACCGATGGGGCGGCAATGATGTCAGATCATCCCTCGTATACGCCAGCAATTGGCCCAAAAACAAAGGTGGCTGTTCCAGCTTAGCCAGAGCCTTGAGATCATAGACAACCAAAACATCATCAAGGGGTCTTGAAAGGCTGTGAAATTGTTCCGTGGTGAAATAACTTCCCGCGAATAATACACCATCATCCTGAATTTGCTCGTCCAGGACAAAAGACCTTTTCAGAAAAGTCGCTTTTTCACGCTCGACCGCCATCGCCAATTCATCAAGACCTAAGCCCGTCAAGGACAGTGGACGAGTATGAATTCCATCCAGAGCCTCTGTGCCTGTTTTATCAAGAATCGGAAAATTCCGGATGGCCAGCGCATCTTGAATATTTTGAAATATAAACTTGGTCAGGCCCTTATCGCTATCGACAGACAAACTGTAAATCTGTGCGATATAATCAGCATCGTTTTTGGCCAGCACATCAACTGTTTTTTGATCCAGCCCCAATTCTGAGACTGGAGATAATAAGCCTGTTTTTAAAGCTTCCCATGTTTTCATGAAACACCGCCTTTTAATTGACAGCCCACCTTACCAAAAGGCGAGAACTTATGTCAAAAACGGGGTGTGGCTATGTTTGCCTATTCGTCGTCTTCAATCGATGCAAGGCCGGTGAACTGGGACTGGCTGGTCCAGAAACGCTCGAACATTTTCATGGTTTTGATCAGGTCGGTCATGCGCTCATCGGACAATTCCGTACCCTTGATCTTGTCTTCGTGGCGGGAGAACATTTCCGAGAGAAGCTTATAGGTTTCCTTGCCCTTGTCGGACAATTTGACCCGGATGGAGCGTTTATCGTGAACCGAGCGTTCCTGCTCGATATAGCCGTTTTCGCCCATCTTCTTGACGTTGTATGACACGTTTGACCCAAGGTAATAACCGCGCAGGGTCAATTCCCCCACCGTCATCTCGTCATGGCCGATATTGTACAGGATCATGGCCTGGACGTTGTTGATGTCCTCGATTCCCATGCGGTCG